>DATFJZ010000424.1:0-15623 GCA_035268945.1 Desulfobacteraceae bacterium
TAGGAGATGATGGCCGGCAGAAAGGCGTGCTTTATCACGTCCAGGTAGGAGATGCCCACATATTCCACCATGAGAAAGGCAGCTGCCCCCATGACCGGGGGGGTCAGCTGGCCGTTGGTGGAGGCGGCCACCTCCACGGCTCCGGCTTTTTCCGGGGGAAACCCCACCTTTTTCATCAGAGGAATGGTAAAGGTGCCTGTTGTGACCACATTGGCAATGGAAGAGCCGGAAACAAGGCCGGTGAGACCCGATGAAACAACAGCGGCCTTGGCAGGACCGCCCTTGAGATGGCCAAGGCCGGCAAAGGCCGTCTGGATAAAATAGTTACCCGCTCCGGCCGCTTCCAGCAGCGCACCGAAGAGAACAAACATGAACACCATACCCGTGGAAACCCCCAGGGCGACACCGTAGACTCCTTCGGTGGAGAGCCAGTAGTGGGACATGCCCTTGACCAGGCTGGCCCCCTTGTGGGCGATGACCGCCGGCATGTACTGCCCGGCAAAGGTGTAGGTGATAAAGACCAGAGCCACCACCATGAGGGGCGGTCCCAGGGCCCTTCGCGTGGATTCCAGGAGAAGAACCATACCGATCACCCCGACAACCAGGTCCATCATGATGGGATCACCGGGCCGCTGGGCAAGGGAGTTGTAGAAGATGAAAAGGTAGCCCGAACAAAAGGCGCCCACGCATCCGGCGATCCAGTCCTGGGCCGGGATATAATTCTTGGGGGAGGATTTAAATGTGGGATAGGCGGTGAACGAGAGAAACACGGCAAAGGCAAGATGGATGGCCCTGGCCTCTGTGCTGTTGAACACCAGGAAGTTGAAGACGAAGGGCAGCGGAGACGCATACCACAATTGAAACAGTGTCCACATCAAGGGGACAAAGAAAAGGATCTTTTTTGAAACAGCACCGGCAGGTGATCGTCCGCCGGTCTCTGTTTCTGCGATCATGGCTTTCAGCTCTTCATCAGATGCCGTTGTGTGCGAATTGATTGGTTCGGTCATAGTGATGATTCCCATTTTCCAGAATTGACAGAACAGACCTGCAAGGCAGGCCTGCTGCACCGTGGGAGAGGGTCAGGACCCTGTACGGCGACAACCTTGGCTGCTCACCAGAAAAGACCTGACCCCTATGTGGCTGTAACGCTGACAGGATTTGGACCCCTGCACAGATCACAATTAATTACAACAGACCAGCCTCTTTGTAGTATTTTTTGGCGCCTCTGTGGAGGGGGGCAGACAGGCCGTCCTTTATCATCTCTTCTTTTTTCAGGATGGAAAAGGCCGGGTGGAGTTTTTTAAAGATATCAAAGTTTTCAAAAACAGCCTTGACCACGTTGTAGATCACTTTTTCCGAAACCTTGGACGAGGTTACAAAGGTGGCCCCCACACCGAAGGTGGTGGTATCCGAGTCGGTTCCCCGGTACATGCCGCCGGGAATGGTGGCTGTTCGGTAGTAGTCGTGCTCGTTGACCAGTTTGTCCACTTCCTTGCCGGTGACATTGACAAGTACCGAGTCGCAGGAGGTGGAAGCCTCTTTGATGGAGCCGCTGGGATGGCCCACGGTAAAGACCATGGCGTCAACCTTGTTGTCGCAAAGGGCCTTGGACTGCTCTGCCGACTTGAGCTCCGAGGCCAGCCTGAAATCGTCAATGGTCCAGCCAAAGGCCTTCATCAGGATTTCCATGGTTCCCCGCTGACCTGATCCGGGATTTCCGATGTTGACCCGTTTTCCCTTGAGGTCCTGGAAGTTTTTAATGCCCGAATCGGCCCTGGCCACAACGGTAAACGGCTCGGGATGCACGGAAAACACTGCGCGGAGGTCTTTGTTTGGTCCCTTTTTGGCGAATTTACTGGTGCCGTGGTAGGCGTGGTACTGCCAGTCGGACTGGCAAACCCCCATGTCCAGCTCGCCGGCGGCAATGGCATTGAGGTTATACACCGATCCGCCGGTGCTCTCTACGGAACAGCGGATACCGTGGCTCTTCCTGTCCTTGTTGACCAGACGGGCAATGGCGCCGCCGGTGGGGTAGTAAACACCCGTGACACCGCCGGTGCCAATGGTGACAAACTGGGTCTCGGCCTCAACTCTGTCCGGTGCGGCGCCAAGATAGAGGGTGAAGGAAAAAACAAACGCCAGAGCTAAAATCAAACTTCTTTTCATGTTAAGCCTCCTAAATAACGGTAAGGTTCACGTTCTGTGCCCAAAAACCTGAGACGGATCTTTTGCGATTCCAAGGAGGGTGCTCCCAATCTCCAGGTGTTGCATATCCCATGCAGCCATTAGCCCCCTGCAGCGGATCTGGTCCTGCAGCGCGTTAACGCCGCAGACGATCGCAAAAACAGATTTTCATATTCGGTAACATTCCAAACGGCACGTACGATGCACTTTGTCCGCCACGGCGCCCAGGGAAGACAAACCGGAAAAATCCCCGGCTCTGGTCTTCCCTGGGGTGACAAATGCGGCAAACTCTCTGAGTTTAGATAAACGAGGTTCATTTTGTCAAGAATTTTCATTGACTGCCAGGAAAAAATCAGGATTTCCCGGATTTCAGCACGGAAAGGAACGCCGACTGGGGAATTTCCACATCGCCGACCATTTTCATCCTCTTCTTTCCCTTTTTCTGTTTTTCAAGGAGTTTTCGCTTTCGTGAGATGTCCCCGCCGTAGCACTTCGCCGTAACATCCTTACGGTATGCAGACACGGTCTCCCTGGCAATGATTTTTCCTCCAACAGCCCCCTGGATGGCGACCTTGAACATCTGTCTCGGGATCTCTTCTCTCAACTGCTTGCAGGCATTCCTTGCCCGCTCAACGGACTTGTCCCTGTGCACCAGCTGGGAAAGGGCATCCACCCGTTCGCCGTTGACCAGAAAATCCAGTTTGACAAGGTCGGTCTTCTGATATCCCGAAATGTCGTAGTCAAACGACCCATACCCCTGGGTGACGCTCTTGAGCCGGTCGTAAAACTCATACACCACCTCTGCCAGGGGCAGGTCAAATTTCATCTCGATCCTGCTGCTGGTAAGGTATTGATAATCGGTGCTCACCCCCCGGTGGTCCATGCAGACCTGCATCACAGCTCCCATGTATTTCTCAGGGATAATGATCGAGGCCTTGATGAACGGCTCCCTGGACTCTTCAATTTCAGCCGGGTCCGGATAAAGTGAGGGGTTGTCAATGGTGATCACCTCCCCATCTGTCAGGGTGATCTCGTACTGCACCGACGGGGAGGTGAGGATCAGCGAGATGTCATACTCCCTCTCCAGGCGCTCCTGGACCACCTCCAGGTGAAGCAGGCCGAGAAACCCGCAACGATATCCAAAACCCAGGGCGGCAGAAGAGTCCTTTTCAAACACCAGGGAGGCATCGTTGAGCTTCAGCCGATCCAGGGCATCTGTCAGCTCTCCATACTGGTCCGAGGCAACGGGATACATGGAGGAAAATACCACGGAGATGGGTTCCCGGAACCCAGGCACCGGCGAGGCCTTGTTTTCACCTGCATGGACCACCGTGTCCCCGCATTTTACATCACTGATCATCTTTATCCCGGCAATCATGTACCCCACCTGGCCGGCGGCAAGTTCTTTCAGAGGTTTCCGGGTGATCTGGAAAAAACCGACCTCTTCAACTTTGTACTGGGCATCGTTGGAGGTAAATGCGATGCGGTCTCCGGGCTTGATCCGTCCCTGGACAACCCTGAAATGGACAATGGTTCCCCGGTAGGTGTCGTAATGGGAATCAAAGATCAACGCCTTGAGGGGCCCCTCCTGGTTTCCCTCCGGCGGGGGAATCTGATCCACCGCCGCCTGGAAGACCGCGTCAACACCGGTGCCGTTCTTGGCAGAGACGAGGAGAGCCGTTGCACTGTCAAGGCCGAGGTCTTCGTCAATCTGGTCCTTTGCCCACTGGATCTCAGCAGAGGGGAGATCAATTTTGTTGATCACCGGTATGATCTCCAGGTCATGCTCCATGGCAAGATAGATATTGGCCAGGGTCTGGGCTTCGACCCCCTGGCTGGCATCCACGAGGATAAACGCCCCTTCGCAGGAGGCCAGGGCCCGGGAGACCTCATAGGAAAAATCCACATGGCCCGGGGTGTCGATGAGATTCAAAAGGTATTCTTCGCCGTCCGGTGCTGTATAGGGAAGGGAGACTGTCTGGCTCTTGATGGTAATACCCCTTTCCCGTTCTATGTCCATGGTATCCAGCATCTGGTCCTTGAAATCACGGCTGGAAACGATGCCGGCCTTCTGGATCAACCGGTCTGACAGCGTGGACTTGCCATGGTCTATATGGGCGATAATACTGAAGTTTCTGATGTTTTTCTGTTTTACCTTCAAATTTACCTCGAACAAAGAGTTGACATTTTAATACGATGATTATACCATTTTGTCGATTAACTTGCATTTAAGGTCGGTTGAGTGACACACAAACTTCTTTTTTACCACCTGGAAGACAAAGAGTCAAGGCTGATCCTCATGATTCGGGAGGGTTAAGATGACCAAGCAAGCCATTCACCCTTTTTCAGGAACGGATGCAATATGACCACTTCAATTTTAATCGTTGATGATGACTGGGCAATAAAAGAGTCCACCGAAGAGTACCTCAGGCTGTCGGGATCCACGGTGAAATCGGCCCAGAGCGGTGAAGAGGCCCTTGAAATTCTCTCCTCGTTCACCCCTGACATTGTCCTGACTGACATTACCATGGCGGGAATGGACGGCCTTGAACTGACACAATTGATCAAGGAAAAGCACCATGCCGAAGTGATTGTCATGACCGGCTACAGTGCTGACTACTCCTATGAAGAGGCAATTTTTGCCGGTGCCAGTGATTTCATTTTCAAGCCGTTCCGGTTTGAAGAGCTGAATTTGAGAATCAAGCGGGTACTGCGGGAAATAAGGTTGAAAAAAGAGCACGCAGAGCTGGTGGAAAAACTCCAGGAACTTGCCATCACCGACGGGCTGACCAATCTTTACAACTCCAAGCATTTCTTCGAGCACCTGCAAAAAGAGATGAAGAGACATAACCGGTACCGTCACCCCCTCTCCCTGCTCATGCTGGACATTGACCTGTTCAAGCAATACAATGACACTTGGGGCCATCTGGAAGGAGACAAAGTCCTGATGAAACTCGGCGAAATCATCACCGACTGCCTCAGGGCCATGGACACCGCC
This sequence comes from Desulfobacteraceae bacterium, assembly GCA_035268945.1. Taxonomy (GTDB): domain Bacteria; phylum Desulfobacterota; class Desulfobacteria; order Desulfobacterales; family Desulfobacteraceae; genus DATFJZ01. Next base: position 5,183 of record DATFJZ010000424.1, read on the forward strand.
TATCGATACGGCGGCGAGGAGTTCACCATTATCCTTCCCGAAACCGACCTTGAAAATGCAAGGCTTGTGGGAGAGAGGGTGAAAGACAAGCTGGCAAACGAAACGTTCTACCCCGATCGGGGCGTCGAGAAAACGGTTACCATCAGCATCGGGGCCACTCAGCTTACCGGGAGTGATGATCTCCACTCGTTTGTCAAGAGGGCTGACATGGCAATGTATCAATCAAAGAAAACGGGAAGGGATACCTTAACCGCCGTCACAGGCAGCTGACCCTCTGGTGATCCCCATGCTCATGTCAACGGCCCGTGCCTGGTGGGTCAACGCACCGGATGAGATCACATCCACCCCGGTTTTGGCCAGGCGGGCGATGTTTTCCAGGGTTACATTGCCCGACGCTTCCACCACTGCCCTGCCCTTGATATAATCCACGGCCTGTTCAATCTCGGGGATTTCCATGTTGTCCAGCATGATCACATCCGCCCCTGCAGCCACCGCCTCCTTAACCTCATCCAGGGTCGATGTCTCCACCTCGATCTTCATTAAATGGGAAACCCTTGATTTCACAGCCAGAACGGCATTTTTAACCCCTCCGGCCACGGCAGCATGGTTGTCTTTGATCAGGATTCCGTCGTAGAGGGACATACGGTGGTTAAAGGCGCCGCCGGCCCTGACGGCGGCTTTTTCCACAACCCTCCACCCGGGAATGGTCTTCCGGGTATCACAGAGACGGACCTTTGGATTGTCCATACGCTCCACATAGGTCCGGGTCAGGGTGGCAATGCCGGAAAGCCGCTGGACAAAATTAAGGGCCACCCGCTCGCCCTTGAGCATGCTGACAAGGTTGCCCTGGACCTTGAAAACCGTGTCCCCCGAAGAAACAGGGGCACCGTCGGGAAACAGGGCCTCGGTTGCGACAGTGGCGTCAACGGTTTTGAACACCTTTTCCGCCACATCGAGCCCGGCCACAATAAAGGGCTCCTTTGCCACAATAATCCCTTTGCCCTGTTCGTTTCTGTCCAGCAGACTTTCCGATGTCAGATCGCCCAGACCTGAATCCTCGTAAAGAGCCAGAGATATCAACTCTGTCAACGCATCCATGGTTTAATGTTTCATTTCCTTAAGTCTTGCAAGGTTGAGGTGTAATTTGTCATTTTTGGTTTCAAGGTCGGCCTGCTGCTCTTTTACCTTTTCTACTACATCTTCCGGGGCCTTGTCCAGGAAACTCTCGTTGTTCAGCCGCTTTGAAACGGACAAAAGCTCTTTGGTGATTTTTTCGATCTCTTTGCTGAGCCGGGTCTCTTCCTTGTCAAAGTCAATCACCCCTTCCAGGAGAACATGCACCGTGGTGTTTTTGACCACAGCCGCTGCCGAAGCGGTGGTAGATGTGTTGTTAGAGGAAAAGACAAGGCTTTCCACCCGGGCGAGGTTTTCCACCACCGACCTGTTGGTTTCAATGATCCGTTGTTCCGCCTGATCCGTGGTGTGCACCCGTATGGACAAAAGGGTCGAGGGCTTGATTTTGATCTCGCTTCTGATATTTCGAATGCCCGAGATAACCTCAAAGAGAAACCCCATGTCATTCTCCACCGTATCGGCCTGCATTGCCGAAAGCCCTCCTGTCCTGCCTGGAAAGCCGGCGTGCATCACTGAGCCCTCGACAGAGGGCAGCATGCTCCAGATCTCTTCTGTGACAAAGGGCATGAACGGGTGCAGCATCACGAGACTGCTCTCCAGCACCTTTTCCAGCACCGCCCTTGCCAGTTTCTTTTTTTCAACCCCCTCTTTTTCGTACAGGGCCGGCTTGATCGCTTCCAGGTACCAGTCGCAGAACTCGTGCCACACAAACTGGTACACGGCGCTTGCCGCATCGTTGAACCGGTAGGACTCGATGCCCTGGCTGACAGCCGATGCCGTTGCAGCGGTGCGGGAGAGAATCCATTGATCTGCCAGGGAGAGGTTGTTGTATTCAATGTCACCGTTGTCTGCTTCAAGGTGCATCAGGGAAAACCGGGCCGCATTCCACAGTTTGTTGACAAAATTGCGGTACCCTTCCACCCGGTTTTCCGACATCTTCACATCCCTGCCCTGGGCGGCAAAGGCTGCCAGGGTGAACCGGAAGGCATCGGCACCGTAATGGTCAATCACCTTGATGGGATCGATGACATTTCCCTTGGACTTGCTCATCTTCTTGCCGTTCTCGTCCCTGACCAGGGCGTGGATGTAGACATCCTTAAACGGCACATCTCCCATGAACCGGGTGCCCATCATCATCATCCGGGCCACCCAGAAAAAGAGGATATCAAACCCCGTAACCAGGGATGCGGTGGGGTAAAAGGTCTTTAAGAGATCGGTCTTTTCCGGCCACCCCATGGTGGAGAAGGGCCACAGGGCACTGCTGAACCATGTGTCCAGAACATCGCTCTCCTGGGCTATCTCCCTTGCACCACAGCTGGAGCACCGGTCGGGGTCTGTCTCTTCCACCATGACGGCACCGCACCTGGCGCAGTTCCACACGGGAATCCGGTGCCCCCACCAGATCTGCCTTGAAATGCACCAGTCCCGGATGTTGTCCATCCACTCAAAATAGGTCTTGGACCAGTTATCGGGAATGATTTTTGTCTGGCCGTTTTTCACGGCATCGGAAGCCTCCTGGGCCAGGGGGGCCACCTTGACAAACCACTGCTTGGACAGGGACGGCTCCACAACGGTTTTGCACCGGTAGCAGTGGCCCACACTGTTCTGCAGCGGCTCCGTTTTCACCAGCAACCCCTGCTCTTCAAGGGCTGCCACGGCCGCCTTTCGACACTCAAACCGGTCAAGGCCGGCAAATTTTCCCGTATTTTCCATCATGTTGCCGTTGTCATCGATGACCTTGATCCGTTTAAGGGAATGTTTTTCCCCAAGGGTAAAGTCATTGGGATCATGGGCAGGGGTCACCTTGAGGGCACCGGTGCCAAACTCGGTATCCACATAGGCATCTCTGATAATGGGAATCTTTTTGCCGGTCAGGGGAAGGCACACTTCCTGCTCGACAAGATTCCTGTGCCGCTCATCCTCGGGATTCACAGCAACGGCCGTATCGCCGAACATGGTTTCAGGGCGGGTGGTAGCCACCACGAGCCCGTTTCGGCTATTTTCAAAGGGGTAGGTGATGTAGTACAGAAAACTGTCCTGGTCCTCGTACTCCACTTCAAGATCTGACAGGGCCGTGGTGCACCTGGGACACCAGTTGATGATGTACTGACCCTGGTAGATAAGACCCTGGTTGTACAGCTCCACAAAAACCTTTCGAACGGCTGCTGACAGACCCTGGTCCATGGTAAAGCGTTCCCTGTCCCAGTCACAGGATGCGCCAAGCCGCTTCAGCTGGTTGATGATGGCCCCGCCGGACTTCTCCTTCCATTTCCAGACCTGCTCGACAAATTTTTCCCTGCCCAGCTCTTCTCTGGATACGCCCTGTGCAGCAAGATTTTTCTCAACAATGTTCTGGGTGGCAATGCCGGCATGATCCGTGCCGGGCATCCAGAGCACATTGTCACCATTGAGCCTTCGGTACCGGCACATGATGTCCTGGATGGTGATATTCAGGGCATGCCCCATGTGCAGAACGCCGGTCACATTTGGGGGCGGGATCACAATAGCATAGGCCTGTTTGTCGCTCTTGTCCTCTGCCGCAAAGAACCCCTTTGACTCCCACAGTTCATACCATTTTTTCTCAATTCCTGAAGGATTGTATCCTTTTTCAAGAGAATCAGAACTCATAAACTCACTCCTAAAAAGCGTATTAACCCAATTTTCGGGGAATGCCGTGCAAACGAAGCTGTGAAAGCACTGCATTCCTGGCGCCCTGAAAAAGACAATCACGTCCGGAAATTGAGGCATTAATGAAAAAGGGGATCATGTTTTATAATCCCCTGTAAATAAAATTCAAATTTTAAAACAGCCTCTCAGCTGCCCTCTTCCTGGTTCAAGCGGTGCAACAGATTATCTTTAATATCAGCGATCTCTTTTTTCACAACATCTTCCACAGCCTGGTACAGCATGGATTCGATCTTTTCGGCAAACTGCTCATGGATCACCTTTTCCAGGGCAGCCTGGATCTGCCCTTCCGTGGGTGCAAAGAGAGCCTCCTCTTCTTTGTCGGTGTCACTACCACTGCCACGTCGGGCAGCCTGAACCTCTTCAACCAAAACCGTTTCCTTTCCAGGAACTGTGCCGCTCTCCGGCGGTTGGTCAAAAGGGTCCGGCTCGGTTTCCTCGTATTCCAGGGCCATGTCCTCCGCTTCCAGATCCAGCGAAGCCTCCTGATCGTCCAGGGGTAGACCGTCATCCTCCAGGTCAAAGGAAAGTTCCGGGTCTTCCATGGCCAGCGCATCATCCCCCTGGCCGGAAGAAGTGTTCTCTTCATCAAACTCAAGGTCATCAAGCTCCAGGCCATCAAACTCATCTTCGCTGTCAAACTCGTCTTCGCCGTCAAACGCTATGTCCGAAAAATCAAATTCATCACCGGAACCGTCTTCTTCGTCCATCTCAAAGTCCAGGCCCTCATCATCCCCGACTGTCTCCTCAAGGTCAAAAAGCTCAATGGCGTCATCATCCGGAATTTCATCGGTGGAAGGATCAACAATATCTGTCAACTCGATAATATCATCATCCTTGTCCATATCAGGATTATGGTCCATGTTATCAGTCATAAACGACTCCTATTGGACTGGGAAAGTCCCAGCGTAATATGTTTACGCTTAACAGCATGACGGGGCATCACTGGTTTTGGCTTTACCCTTCCCTTCAAGCAAGCGGTCTTTGCCTCAATGATTTTCCCCGAAAGTTGAACTACCGTTAAACACCTGAACCACCTTGAAAAAATATCAAAGGCTTTTTCAAGTGTCAAGCTCTTTAACCACAAGCAGCATTATCGATGGTGCTCAGGCCGGCATTATTGCGCTTTTGTCCAGCCTTTACCGGGAAAACATGAATGCGCCCCATTGCCTCATACTCAATGATCCAGTTTTTAGAATAGCCCCGCCCCCACCGGTTGGTCGGTCAGGAACAAGAACGTCGGAGGGCTTTTTGCCCTGGATGATCGATGCTGGATTTGCCATGGACAAAACAGCCGTTTTCAATTATAAAGTTTCTATTATGCGTCGATTTTTCATAAAACCATCCGATATCCGGGACAACACAGCAGAAATAACCGGCCAGGACGCCCGGCACCTCGCCACCGTTCTGCGCATCACCTGCGATGATACCGTCGAGCTTTTTGACGGGGAGGGACACGACTTCAAGGCCCGGGTAGAAACAGCAACCGCCAGGCGCGTCACCCTGACCATCACTGAAACCTCTGTCTCCCGGCGGGAGTCTCCCGCTCACATCACCATTGCCCAGGGCATGCTCAAGGACAAAAAAATGGATATGCTGATCCGGCATTTGACAGAACTTGGCATTGTGGAATGGATACCGTTTTTCGGCGCCAGGTCCGTTCCAAAACCCGATGAGAAAAGGGTTCAGCAGCGCATGAAACGGTGGGAAAAAATAGCAAAAGAGGCATTGAAACAATGCGGCAGGAGCCTGGCCCCAGGGATAAAGCAGCCGGTGAGCTTCCAGCAGCTCCTGGAAGCATCGGACAATTATGATGAAAAGATCGCTTTTTTTGAAAAAGCAACCGTCCCCCTAACACACCTCCAGGAGAAAAACCGGGAGCCGGGCAGAAAATTCATTGTGCTGATAGGCCCCGAAGGCGGGTTTTCAGACCGGGAAGCAGCGGCTGCAGAAGACCACGGCTTTGGCACGTTCACTCTGGGACCCCGGATTTTAAGGGCTGAAACCGCATCCATCACGGCCTGCGCACTGGTTCAACATTTTTTTGGCGACCTTGGGTAAAAAAGTGCTTGACACAAACCCGGAATTAGCATATAACGCCTTTGTTTTTGGCGGAGCCCAGATAGCTCAGTCGGTAGAGCAGGGGACTGAAAATCCCCGTGTCGGCAGTTCGATTCTGTCTCTGGGCACCACGATTATAAAGGGCTTTCGGTGATATTCATCGAAAGCCCTTTTTGCGTTTGGCGCCCATTAAAAAAAATTCCATGCTTGATATCAATCAAGCTTAGAATGCAAAAGATGCTGACCTGAAAAACAACCAGAAACGACCCAAAGGCAAAAACCATAAAGGAAAAGCAAAGATGTTCACAGATCAAGCAATAGACAATGATATTAAAGAAAATGTTGTGAGCCGAATTTTAAGGATAAAGCTTGTAAACGGTACACTTCTGAGAGGTTAACTCGTTTTTCTTCTATCGGCTGTTTTTCGTCTTTCGTTTGTAAAGGAGAGAGAGACAAACACGCCGTCCCGAACGCTTTTCCGCCTGTCTGTCCTGTTCCTCCGCCTGTCCCTGTTTTTTTTGCCAGACCCCTTTGTTTTTCGCCGGGTCAAGGGCAGTCTTGTTACAGGAGCGACAGATTTAACGTCATCTTTTTTGAGGGGAAGCACCCTTGGCAATTCAATCATTTTATCTCTCCAGTGCATAGGATTAACAGCATCGCTTAACAAAGAGATCGTCACGCAAAAAAAAACCTTTAGTCCTGTGCCTTGTCACATCATGGGAAACAGGCGGTTTTTAAGGCTGAACAGGCAGGATGAAAAAATTTCAAAGGGTGTTTTTTGAAAACTATTTCTGTTTTTTGATTTTTTCCAGGAGCTGGCTTGTTCTCAAAAACGGAACATACTGCAGATCGCAGTTTATGATGTGCTCAACCAGCCAGTCCCGCATGGTTTTTATGATCTCGTAGGAGAGGTTATCCTTGTCCTCAGACACCTGTCGCCTCAGGGCAACGGTGATCTTTATAAAACGCTTGTGCTCTTTTGCATGGGCGCTCAGCTCAGGGTAGCCGCATTGTTTCAAATAGGCCTCTTCCTGGCTGAAAAAATACCGGGTGTACTCGTTAATCTCGGCCACCATGGCAGAGCACTCCTTGGCATCTGCATCCTTTTCCTTTAAATCGATGAGAACGTTAAAGAGAGCAAACATTTTTTTCTGTAGCTCATCAATTTCAGTTATATCCACACTCAGCTTTTCATCCCAATCAATCTTGTCAAGATTTTCCATGTATCACTGCCTTTTTAAAATAGATGCCTCAATTTTCAGATTCGTGCCTTGTTCATCGGTGTCGGACTTTGTGTTACCGGAACGTTATGGTTTGTCATGTTCCACCTTTTTTATCGTTCATACTTCATTATTACGGCATAAGTTGCGACATAACAGAAAATTGTCAACCCGGAAAACGAGGTTTATTCTATCCAGCCAGCTAAGATTCCGGTATGGCTGCTGCACAGCAGAACGATTGACGGTTGACGGTCCCGGTGGGGCAACAATCTGTGGATCGCAAATTTTATTTCATCTGCAATCCTATGGTTCTTTGCCCAGAAACAGGGTCGCCAAAACAGCAATGGAGATCATAACCGCCACGGCTATTGTCAACATGAAACCGCTGTGGCCGAACCTCGGATAGATCACAAAGGGAACCAGCCATAAATAGAGGAAGGAATGCAGCGCTCCTATGAAAACCAGCCTGATCAGTGCGCGGAACTTCATCGCTACAGGGTCTCGAGGAGTTTCTGGTGAATATTGTCAAATCCACCGTTGGACATGACAAGCAACAGATCCCCTCTCCTGACGTTCTGTTTTAAAAACGCAACGATGCTGTCCGTGGTTTGAAAATAGAAAGCGGCAACGCCACTGCTGTTAAGGTCCTTTACCAGCTGTTCCGGAGAAAACCGTTCCTGCAGGGGGATTTTATCGATCCTTGACGGCTGGCGCACACATACCAGATCAGCCCTGTCCAGGGCAGCAGGATAAAGATTTTGAAAAACCGACCGCATGCTGGAGTTGGTCCGGGGTTCAAAAACGGCAATCACCCTCCCCTCCTGGAAAAAAGGCCTTACTGCGGCCAGGGTCTCCCGGACAGCCGTGGGGTGGTGGGCAAAATCGTCCATGACGGTGATGCCGTTTTTGCTCCCCCTTATCTCCTGCCTTCTCTTGACCCCTGAAAAAGTTTTCAGTGCCCCTGCGATGGCCTGATCGCTGATACCGATGGTCCTGGCCGCCCCGATTACGGCAAGGGAGTTTAAGATATTGTGGTCTCCCATGAGGGGGGTTTTGATGTTCAAGGCGGTGCCGTCTGGAGTGACAGCAGTATAGACGGTGTTTCTGCCCTGGATCTGAACATCGCCAAAGGAGAGATCAGCCGGCTTTCTGCCGTAGGTTTCCACCTGACAGGAACATTGTTCGAGGACCTCCTGGAGATTTTCATCCCCGGCACAGGCCATCAACTTGCCCTGGCTGGACAATTTTTCCATCAACTGCCCGAACACGGATTTAACATGGTCAAGGTCCCTGAAAATATCGGCGTGGTCAAATTCTATTCCCGTAACAATCGTGATAAAAGGGTCGTAATGGAGAAACTTGGGACCTTTGTCAAAAAAGGCCGTATCGTATTCATCCCCTTCTATGACAAAGTACTCCCCTTTGCCAAGGCGGTAGTTGCCGTTGAAATCCTTGAGGATTCCCCCGATCATGAAGCCTGGATCAAGACCCGCCTGCCAGAGGAGGTGGGCCATGATCGAAGCCGTGGTGGTTTTGCCGTGGGTGCCGGTGACAAGGATGATCTTTCTGCCCTGGGCGGCAAAGGCGTTGACAGCCTGGGGCATGGAACAGAAGGGAATCCCCCGCTCCATGGTTTCAACGGCCTCAGGGTTTTTGGCCGTGACGGCATTGCCGATGATAACAAGGTCCGGGCCGCCATCCAGGTGCTCTTTCGCAAATCCCTCCAGAAGCCGGGTGCCCCTTTCCCGGAGAAAATCGCTCATGGGAGGGTAGATGTTCTCGTCGGACCCGGTCACTTCATACCCCATCTCCCGGAGCATGCAGGCAAGGGCTCCCATGCCTGTACCGCAGGCGGCGATCATGTGGATCTTTTTCACCCTGGAGGGAATGCGGTTCTGTTCCATGGCAATGGCGGATGCTGCAGAGTCGTTACGCAATGGTTTTCATAACCTCCGCCGCTGCCGTAATGGTGGTATCAATGTCATCATCCGTATGGGCGCCGGAGACAAAGAGGGCTTCAAACTGGGAGGGTGCCAGGTATATTCCCCTTTCCAGCATTCCCTTGTAATAGGCAGAAAAGAGCTCAAGGTTGCTGGTTTTTGCGTCATCAAAATTTTTCACCTTTTTATCGGTGAAAAAGATGCCTGCCATGGAACCGAGATGACCGGCATCCACAGGGATGCCGACATTTTCGGCGGCCTGTCTGATGCCGTTGACCAGTTTTTCCGTTTTGGCGTCCAGGGCTTCGTAAAACCCGGGTTTCATCAACTCTTCAAAGGTGGCAATGCCGGCTGCCATGGCAAGGGGGTTGCCGGAAAGGGTTCCTGCCTGGTACACAGGACCGTCCGGGGCGATGTGGTCCATGATCTCTTTTCTGCCGCCATAGGCCCCCACAGGCAGACCGCCGCCGATTATTTTTCCAAAACAGCTCAAGTCAGGGGTAATACCGAAAAGTCCCTGGGCCGATCCCTTTGCCACGCGGAACCCGGTCATCACCTCGTCAAAAATCAACAGGGCACCGTGTTTCTCGGTATACCGGCGCAGGGTGTCGTGGAATCCTTCAACGGGCTGGACCATGCCCATGTTTCCGGCAACGGGCTCAACAATCACGCAGGCCACACGGTCGCCCTTCTCTTCCATTATCCGCTTGAACCCTTCGCTGTCATTGTATTGCAGGGAGAGGGTGTTGGCCGTGACCGATTCCGGCACCCCTGGGCTGCCGGGGATATTCAGGGTTGCGATGCCTGATCCGGCTGCCACAAGAAGGGTGTCGGCATGACCGTGGTAGCAGCCGTCAAATTTAATGATGATGTCCCGCCCGGTGTATCCCCGGGCAAGCCGTACAGCACTCATGGTGGCCTCGGTTCCGGAATTGACCATGCGGATCTTTTCAACGGAAGGAACGGCCCGGGTAACAAGACCTGCCAGCCTTGTCTCCAGTTCCGTGGGCGCGCCAAAACTGGTCCCTGAATGTAAAATCGATTCCAGGGCTTTTACCACGCCGGGATGGCAATGGCCCAGGATCATGGGGCCCCATGACCCCACGTAATCGAGATAACTGTTCTGATCAACATCATAGATTCTTGCACCGTGGGCTTTTTCAATGAACAGCGGTTGTTGGCCCACCGATCCGCACGCCCGTACAGGAGAGTTCACCCCTCCGGGTATTAGAGATAACGCTTGACTAAAAAGTTCTTCCGACCGTTTTGTTTCCATAAAGTTTCCGTCCAGTATTCTAATGGTTTAATAGAAGCAATCAACCTGCTGGGCTTTCAATTCAGGTTTCAATGTTAAAACATGCAAAAATCGGGTGACCCAAAGCAGAGAAACCAGATTTGCAA
>DATFJZ010000425.1:0-5985 GCA_035268945.1 Desulfobacteraceae bacterium
CGGTCCCATGACCATTGCCATGCTGATGAAGAACACCCTGAGATCGGCAAAGCTGGCACTCAACGCATAGGTACTTTGTCCTTTTAGAGTGTCTTTTTTGTTGCGCCACAGAACAGATATTAACCGTTCAACGTTGGGACGTATCCTTTTGTCAGAGGGGTCAGGCTTTTGGAGCCGGATCTGACCTTTAGGTGGAGATATCCGGTAAAAGAGTTGTGTCTTAACCTTGAAGCAAACCTGACATCGATGGGCAAAACAGACGTCCCAACTGAGGTTGTCACTCCAACGGCCGGAAAAGTCAGAGAAATCTGCCTCTCCGGCCTTTTTTTTTGTTGTTTTATTCTATTTGTGTTTTATGTTAAAATCCAGGCAGATCTCATCAGCTGCGGTGCAACGGCAAAAGACGCGGCCGGTCCGGGACGTGCTCCGTGGCAGGGTTTTGTTTCTGTGATGCGGGTCTGACTGATTTACCATGGTCCTAATTTGATCTGATAAGGAGATGTATATGCGAGTTGGAAAATTGTACAGAGAAGCAGGAAAAAAACCACCGGTGTCCTTTGAATTTTTTCCTCCAAGGGATGAAAAGGCAGAGGCCGGTTTTGACAGAACACTGGATAGCCTTTCATCTCTCGATTATGACTATATGTCCGTGACCTTCGGGGCTGGCGGTTCGACAAAAGAGGGGTCGTACAACACCGTGAAAAAGATGATCACGGACAGAAAACTGCCCACGGTTGCCTATATTGCCGGCTACGGCCTTGCCCCTTCCGACATTACCAAGGTCCTTGACCGGTACAAGGCCCTCGGGGTTGAAACGATTTTTGTCATCCGGGGTGATGAGCCCAAAGATCCGGAGTTTTCCCCCCACCCTGACAGTTTCGAACATGCCTCGGAGATGATTGCCTTTATAAGGGAGCGCTACGATTTTGATCTGGGCTGTGCCGGTTACCCGGAAGGACATATCCAGGCGGAGAGCCTTGAAAAGGATATAGAGTACCTCAAGCTCAAGGTTGACAACGGTGCCCAGTACGTCATTGCCCAGTATTTTTATGACAACACCTGTTTTTTCGACTACGTGACCAAATGCCGGGCCGCGGGTATCGACGTTCCCATTATTCCGGGTATCATGCCCATTTACAGCATGAAGCTGACAAAAATGCTCTGTAACCTTTGCGGTTCCACACTTCCCCGGCCGATCGCCGAAAAACTCGAAGAGCTCTCCAGCAAAGAGAAGGGTGCTGTTGCCGAATACGGTATCGAGGTTGCCGTTGAACAGTGCAGGGATCTTCTTGACCGTGGGGTTGACGGATTGCATTTTTATACAATGAACCGAAGCAAATCCATCGCTGCCATTGTTCAGCAGTTGAAAAACAGGAATCGTCTTTATGAATGACAAGCTTGATACTTTTCTGGACAATCTCCAGGAAGAAATATTTGATGAGGCAAAAACGGTCCTTGGCAGCGAAGGGTTTCACCGGTGGCAAAACCCCAGATACAGGGGGCGAATGGAGGGGTGTGATGTTCATGCCAGCGTCACCGGATCCTGCCGGGACACCATAGAGATTTTTCTTAAATTTGATCACGGCCGTGTCAGTGACGCATCCTATGTTACTGACGGGTGCGGGACCAGCAATGTGTGCGGCTCTTTTGCCGCGGAACTTGCCATTGGCAGGACCCCGGAAGAATTGTCCGATATCACCGGTGATGTGATTCTATCAAAACTTGGCAGCCTGCCCGAAGAGGAGCAGCACTGCACAACCCTTGCAGCAGGGGGGATTCAGGAAGCCCTTCGGCTTTACATGACCGGCGGTGAATCCGGGGAAGGAGACGCTTCATGACAGGTTCCAGCGAAACCATAACGGTGAACGCCAATGTTTCCATCACCGTAGAGGCACTTCAGGCTGTTGTTGCCAATGCCAAGGCAGCTGCCGGGAGTGATGATAGAGGCGTTTTCCGGGTGGACACGGCAGACAGTGTCAGTGACATCATATCCCTTTTTCTGGCGGAAAAGGATTTTGAAACTTTTGCCAAAGATATCAACAACTATACCTGAAATAAATGGAGAGACTATGAGTAAAGTTATTGCCCTGGCGGGAAAGGGGGGCGTTGGAAAAACAACGGTGGCTGCCCTGGCACTGCGTCATCTTGTCAAGAACAATGCATCTCCTGTGCTTGCCGTGGATGCTGATCCCAACAGCAACCTGGGGGAAACCCTTGGCATGGAAGTGGAAAAGAGCGTGGGGGATATCCGGGAGGATTTCATGCGGGACCCCCAGGGGGTTCCCTCGGGCATGGACAAGATTGCCTACATTGAAATGCTCATGAACCAGGTGATCATCGAGCGAAAGGAATTTGATCTCCTTGTCATGGGACGGCAGGAGGGGCAGGGATGCTACTGCATGGTGAATAATATCCTCAACCGTTTCACCGAAGAGCTGGAGAAAAACTACCAATACCTGCTGGTGGACAATGAAGCCGGCATGGAGCATCTCAGCCGCCGGACAAGTGGAAGGGTGGACACGCTGTTACTGGTTACCGATTATGCCCTTCGGGGGCTGAGGGCCGTTGGCAGGATCGTTGACATGCTGGACGAGCTCAAGCTGGATGTCAGTAACGTCGGCCTTGTCGTGAACCGTGCCCCTGCAGAACTTGGTAAACCTTTTCTTGCCGAGGTGGAAAAAATCGGTATTCCCATTGTGGGGACCATTCCAAACGATGATGCCCTGCTTGAGTTTGACATGGAGCAGAGGTCCCTTGTGGAACTGCCCGATGATTCTCCTGCCGTCGTGGCGGTCAGTGGGATGATGACCGGGCTCAAGGACAAATAATAAGGTGATGGTTCTATTCTCCATGGGGAAGGTTCCAACGTGTATCCTGTGATTTTAAGGGTACCCGAAGAAATCCGGGACCTGGACAACAGGGCAAGGGCAGCGGCCCTTGGCCGTTATGCCCGGCAGGCCCTGGAACGTTCTGGAAAGAGAAGCGGTTTCTTTCCCCAACGCCTTGAAAAGGATCGCCACGGGGCTCCCCTTCCCAGCAGCGGTGTTCACTGGTCCATATCCCACAAGCCCGAATACGTTGCAGGGGTTGTGGCAAAATCCTTTGTCGGCATTGACATCGAAACCATCCGGCCGGTGGGCAGCGCCCTGTTCAACCGGGTATGTACCGGTGAGGAAATGCGCTGTTTCCACGGTGATGATCAGGACCCCCTGGTGCTTTTTTTCAGAACATTCACCGCCAAGGAAGCCGTGCTCAAGGCTGCAAGGATCGGTCTAAAGGGGCTTTCCAGAACCAGGGTCGTTGCCTCGGAGGGTGCTTCAACCACCGTCATCTCCCTGGCGAATGAGCGTTATACGGTTGAACATTTTATCAATAGAGGGTATATTGCAGCCGTTGTGGGGAACCATGCAACGGTTCAATGGGAGTGCGAAAAAACAGCATTTGAACCCTTGACAGCCTGACCCCTCCGTGTCAGTTGCTTCCACCCGTCTGTGACATGGTTTGATTATTGTTTTCCGGGTTAAGGAACAGTGGGGGGTACTGGAATTATAACCAATGAAAAGGAAGGTCGAACATGGCCCAAGGAAAAGATTTTGTGATGAAAGAGGAGGCGGAACGATCAGGCTCGAAAAAATCCATGCCCGGTGTTGATTTTTCCACCTTTATTCTCTCACTTTACTCGTCAGCCCTGGTTCAGCTGGGTGAAATGGAAGATCCGGCAACGGGTCAAACGAGCCGGAACATGGAACTTGCCAAGCAGACCGTTGACATGATCATCATGCTTGAAAAAAAGACCAGGGGCAATCTGGATGTTGAGGAGGCCAACCTGATGAAAAGCCTTCTCCATGAACTGCGCATGGCCTATGTCAGGGCCAAGGGATGATCACAAGGGCCATTGCCAGGGCAAAGATCAACCTCTTTCTACAGGTGGTAGGGAAGCGAGACGACGGGTATCACGATTTGTGCAGCCTGATGACAGCCCTTGACCTCTGGGACTGCCTTGATTTTGACTTTCAGGCACAGGGTCTCTCTGTTTTCTGCGATCACCCCGGTGTTCCCGGGGATGAGACCAATCTTGCCTTCCAGGCGGCCAGGGTTTTTATGGACCGGTTTTTGGCCGGCACCGGACGGAAAAAGGAGAGCAGCGGCCTGGCCATTACCATACACAAGACAATTCCCATTGGTGCCGGCCTTGGCGGGGGAAGCAGCAACGCTGCCACCGTGCTCAAGGTGTTGAACCAGCGGCATGGCCACCCCTTTTCCACGGAGGAGTTGATGGAAATGGGGCTTGGCATTGGTGCCGATGTGCCGTTTTTTCTCCACGGCGGCCCGGCCCTTGCCACCGGGGTCGGGGAAACACTTGAAAAATACCCTCCGCTTTTGCCGTACTATGTTGTTCTCTTTTTTCCGGGGGTTTCGGTTTCCACCGGTGCTGTTTATAAAAATATCGATTTCCCATTGACAAAACATGAAAAATCGAATATTAATAATCCTTTAAAAATACGCCGATCAGGGCCGGGTGTTGATGTGCGTGCATGTCTGCAAAACGACCTCGAGTCTGCCGCATTGAAGTACTGCCCTGAAATTGGATTTATAAGGGAGGAGATGGCGGGGTTTAACCCGGATGGAATGCTCATGTCAGGCAGCGGTTCATCTTATTTTGCGCTCTTTTCCCGGTATGAAAAGGCAGAGCAAGCCTTTATGGCACTTTCCCGTAAATGGGAAAAAAGTGAGAAAAAAATTTTTTTAACCTGTTTTGCTTCAAGTTAAAAAAATTCTGTTTAGAGTCGTGGGGCGTCGTCAAGCGGTAAGACACAGGATTTTGATTCCTGCATTCGGAGGTTCGAATCCTCCCGCCCCAGCCAGCACTATAAAAGTTTTAAAAGAGAATTTACATGAACGGAATATCGATTTTTACGGGCAACTCAAACCCAGGGCTTGCGCAGGACATTTCGGATTATATTGCAAAACCCCTTGGCAGTGCAAAGTTGAATCGCTTCAGTGACGGTGAGATCCAGGTGGAGATCCATGAAAATGTCAGAAGGCAGGAAGTCTTTGTCCTCCAGTCCACCTGTGCTCCTGTCAATGAGAACCTTTTTGAACTGCTTTTGATGATCGATGCTTTGAAACGGTCATCCGCCAGCAGAATAACGGCGGTGATTCCCTATTTCGGGTATGCCCGCCAGGACAAGAAGGTGGCTCCCAGGGTTCCCATCAGTGCCAAGCTTGTGGCGGATCTTCTCACGTCAACGGGTGTTCACCGTATTATCACCCTTGATCTCCATGCCGCTCAGATACAGGGGTTTTTCAACATCCCCGTTGACAATCTTTACGCTGCCCCGGTGATGCTGGATCATATCAAAACCAACTTTACCAGCAATCTGGTCGTTGTCTCCCCCGATGCCGGTGGTGTGGAAAGGGCAAGGGCCTTTGCCAAGCGTCTCAATGCTTCCCTTGCCATTGTGGACAAACGCAGAAGCGCTCCCAACAAGGCCAAGGCCATGGCCATCATCGGCGAGGTAAAGGATAAAACCGCCATTGTTCTGGATGACATGGTCGATACTGCGGGCACCCTTACCGAGGCGGCCGGGGTCATAAAGTCCAACGGGGCCGATGCCGTTCATGCATGCTGTACCCACCCCGTGCTTTCCGGCCCTGCTGTGGATCGAATCGGTAATTCCGAACTGGATTCACTCCTGGTAACAGACACCATTCCGTTGTCCGATCAGGCCCGGGCCTGTGATAAAATCAAGATCCTGTCCATTGCAAATCTTGTGGGAGAGGCGATTATGCGCAGCTACCGGGGAGATTCAGTCAATTCCCTTTTTGTATAACGGCCATGAGCAGCGTGCTCACAACAAAGGTAGGGTCGTAGACGCGGAGCCAAGTCGAATTAGAGGCAGCCGGTGCAACACGACTTTCATAGAAACCGGCATGTCGAGCCGGCCACAACTAAGATTGAAACGTCGCCAACGGCAGGGCTCT
>DATFJZ010000426.1:0-4538 GCA_035268945.1 Desulfobacteraceae bacterium
GCCGTTGCGGGCGTTGCGGGTGGGCATGACGCAGTCGAACATGTCACACCCCATCTCCACAAGCTCGACAATGTCTTCCGGCGTGCCGACCCCCATGATGTACTTTGGTTTGGTGTCGGGTAGCAGGGGCAGGGTGTGATGGGCAATCTCGTACATGATCTCGCTTGGCTCACCCACGCTGAGTCCCCCCAGGGCGTAACCGGGGAAATCCAGGGCCACCAGCTCCTCGGCGGAACGGGTGCGAAGATTGGGGAACATCCCCCCCTGGACAATGCCGAACAGGGCGTTTTTTCCCCCGTTCTCCAGCCAGAAATCCCGCCCCCTCCGGGCCCAGGCCGTTGTTTTTTGCAACGCCTCCATGGTGCTCTTCTTGTCGGCAGGATGACCGATGCACCAGTCGAGGGACATCATGATGTCTGACCCGAGAATCGTCTGGATCTCCACGGCCCTTTCCGGGGTGAAGAGATGCCGGGACCCGTCGATGTGGGACTGGAACGCCACCCCGTTGTCGTTAAATTTTGCAAGCTTTGCCAGGGAGAAGAACTGAAACCCCCCGCTGTCGGTGAGCATGGGCCGGTCCCAGTTGATGAACGCGTGGAGCCCCTGCATCTCTTCGATCACCTCGCAACCCGGTCTCAGGTAGAGGTGGTAGGTGTTCCCCAGGATAATCTGGGCCCCACAGGCCTTGACCTCCTCAACGGAGAGGGATTTTACCGATCCCAGGGTCCCCACGGGCATGAAAATTGGAGTTTCGATCACCCCGTGGCCGGTGGTGATCCTGCCGGTACGCGCCCTGGTATTTTCCGATGTTTCCATCGGTTCAAATTTTAGCATAACATCCCTGTTTTCATCATTATATAGACGCCGAAAACCAGCCACACGACCCTGTTCAACCCTTTTTCATCAAAAACTTCAATAAAGAACCTGGAACCATGGCCGGGTGCTATTCCAGGAACATGGCATCCCCATAGCTGAAAAACCGATACTTTTCCCTGACCGCCTCTTCATAGGCAGCAAAAACCGTCTCTTTACCGGCAAAGGCCGAAACAAGCATCAGCAGGGTGGATTCCGGCAGGTGAAAATTGGTCACCATGGCGTTGACACACTTGAACCGGTACCCGGGATAGATGAACAAATCGCACATCCCCCTTCCCGCCGTTATCGTTCCCCCTTCATCGGCGAGGAACTCGAGGGTCCTCACCGTGGTTGTACCCACGGCAATCACCCTTCTGCCCTGGGTTTTTGCCCGGTTGATGGCCTGGGCCGTGGAGGGGGAAACGGCAAAGCATTCCGAATGGATCTGGTGATCCCTTATGTCCTCCACCCTCACCGGTACAAAGGTACCATAGCCCACGTGGAGGGTGACGGATGCGAACTCGACGCCGTTTTCCCCAAGCTCCCCTATCAGGGCATCGGTAAAGTGAAGACCAGCGGTGGGTGCTGCAACAGCCCCCTCCTCCCTGGCAAAAACCGTCTGGTAACTCTCCCTGTCCCGGCTGTCGGCCCCCCTTTCCCGCTTGATATACGGCGGCAGGGGAACCTCACCGGTCCGGCCGATGATCGTTTCAAAATCGCCGTCAAAAAAGAACCGCAGGTTGACAACGCCGGCATCAACGGCCTCTACCCTGGCCGTCAGGTCCTCACCAAGGAAGAGAACACTTCCAATTTTCGGAGCCTTGGAGGATTTGACCAGGCAGTCGCACTGGAAGATCCCCTGGGTCTTGAGCAGTTCAAGACCTGAAGCATAATCGATGATCAGCACCTCGACCCTGCCCCCGGTGGCCTTTTTGCCCTTGAGCCGGGCTGGAACCACCTTGGTATTGTTGGTCACCACCAGGTCCCCCGGCCGTAACATCTGCCGAATCTGGTGGAATGTGTGGTGAAAAAATGAACCGCTTTTCCGCTCCACCCTCAGCAGCCGGGAGTCGTCCCGTTTCAGGGCCGGTGCCTGGGCAATCCGCTCTTCGGGCAAGTGGTATGCATAATCTGACAACTGGTACATCTGGTCTCTTGCTTCCTGTCTCTTACCTCTTGTTTCCGGTCTCTCGTCTCTCGCCTCTTGCCTCTTGTCTCTTGTCCACCGCCCACTGCTTTTACAGCAAACGCTTTCCCAGATAGACAACCCCCATCCCGGCCATCATGAGGATCAGCCCGAATCGGCGCAGGGCACCGTCGGGAAGCTCTGTGACGGCAAGAATCACCGCTTTCATCCTCTCTGGAAAGGCAAAATAGGGCAAGCCCTCAACAACCATCACCATACCGATCACACAAAGAAAAAACTCCATTTTACATACCCTTGCTCCACTTAATGATAAACTCCCCCCTCGCTTCACACCGTGTTAAACGTTTAAATATAATATTTTATCGTATGGTTTGTCAAAACAATTATTTGGCCATTCCAGGCTCAAGCCGCATTATTCTGGACTGTCAAGGCCAACAGTTAACAGCAGAATTTATCCGTAACCCTTTTTTTTCATCTTTCTTGAAGAATCTTAACCCAGACGGCTAATCCTTGTTGCATTTGCCCTTTTATTCATGGTATTGTCTGCATTTTAACAGTTATAACCCAGACAGGATTGTAAGATTATGCCCTTTGAACCTGTGATAGGACTTGAGGTCCATGCCCAGCTGAAAACAGCAACCAAGATATTCTGCTCCTGCTCCACCGAGTTTGGAGCCTCCCCCAATGCCAACACCTGCCCGGTCTGCACGGGAATGCCCGGGATGCTGCCGGTGCTGAACAGAAATGCCGTCACCCTTGCCATGAAAACCGGTTTTGCCACCAACTGTGCCATTGCAAAGGAGAGCCGGTTTGACAGAAAAAACTATTTTTACCCGGACCTGCCCAAGGGGTACCAGATCACCCAGTACGCCTTCCCCATTGCCGAGCATGGCCATCTTCTCATTGAAACCGACAGGGGAGACACCAAAAAAATCGGTATCACCCGGATTCACATGGAAGAGGACGCCGGCAAACTGATCCACGACCCGGCCCGCCCCAAGAGTTTTGTGGACCTCAACCGCACCGGCATCCCCCTTGTGGAGATTGTCAGTGAACCTGATATCAGAACCCCGGAAGAGGCCGGGGCCTACCTGAGAAAACTCCACGCCATTGTCCGGTACCTGGACGTTTGCAACGGCAACATGGAGCAGGGAAGTTTCAGGTGCGATGCCAACATCTCCCTGAGACCTGCCGGCCAGGAAGCCTTTGGGACCCGGACAGAGCTGAAAAACCTCAACTCGTTTAAAAATGTTGAAAAGGCCATTGCCTACGAGATCCAGCGACAGACCTATCTTCTGGACGAAGGCAAGCTGGTTGTTCAGGAGACCCGGCTCTGGGATGCGGCAAAAAACAACACCGTTTCCATGCGAAGCAAGGAAGAGGCCCACGACTACCGCTATTTTCCAGATCCCGACCTGGTTCCCCTGGTAATCGACGACACCTGGATGGAGGAGGTGAAAAACAGCCTTCCGGAACTGCCCGATGACAAGAAGCAGCGGTTTGTAGAGCAGTACGCCATGCCCCCAGAGGACGCCCGGACCCTCACCTCGTCCCGGAACCTGGCCGACTACTTTGAAACGGTGGGCAAGGGGGTGAAGGACAAACGACTGGCCGTCAACTGGGTAACAGGTGCAGTGCTTGGTCTCTTGAGGACAGAAGGGCTGTCCATCGACGCTGCCCCTGTGTCGGCTGAAGATCTTGCCGAGCTGTTAACCCTCCTTGAAAACGGTGCCATCAGTGCCAAGGCCGCCAAAACCGTTTTTGACGACATGGTTTCTTCAAAAAAAGCCCCCGGAACCATTGTCAGGGAGAAGGGACTTGAGCAGGTGTCTGACCAGTCTGAACTGGCCGCCATGGTTGCCGAGGTGATCGCCGCCAACCCCGACGAACACCAGTCGTACAAAGAGGGAAAAACCAAGCTTTTCAGTTTTTTCATGGGACAGATCATGAAAAAAAGCCGGGGCAAGGCTGACCCCAAAATGGTCACAGAGCTCCTCAAGCAGAAACTTTAAAAACAGGAAACGTCATTGTGAAAGGTTCTCATACAAAAACAGGGGCAAACATTCTGCCAAAAACATTGACGGCGTCACTAGTAGCAGTGGCTGCTTTCCTTCTTTTTTCCCCAGTGGCACAAGCCGGCCAGGTAACAATTGCCGTAACCCCTTTTCAGATCAACTCCATGAACAACATTGACTACATAAGAGACGGGGTGCACACCATGCTCTTAACCAGACTATCCTGGAAGGAGCATGTCAGGCCCCTGGAGAAGAAAAAACCTGCCCTTCCACCGAAAACAGACCAAACAGATGGGAAAAGTGACCTCCCATCACCCTCTTTTCAGGAGAGCGACCTTTGGTTAACGGGAAGCATCACTGAATTTGCCGGTGCATTCAGCATTGATACCAAGGTTTACAACACGCAAACCGGCCAGGTGAACCGGTTTTACTCCCAGGCCCGGAGTATTGAAGAGATCATTCCAAAAACCTCCCTGCTGGCGGCGAAAATCAACAAAACCATGTTTAACAGAACCACAGCA
>DATFJZ010000427.1:0-6256 GCA_035268945.1 Desulfobacteraceae bacterium
CCGTGACATGGGGATACCCCTTTTCCGAAACAACGGCGGCAATGGCATTGGCATCGCTTTTCACCATGTACTCTCTGAACGGTTCCCCCGGTTTCAGGGCCACCGTCTCCAGCACTTTTTTTTCCGGCACAACATCCCCAAGCCCTGTGATGCCGGCACTTTCAACAAGGGTCTGCTCTCCCTCTTCGATGAAAACAACGATGGAAACCGCTTCCACGGGATATTCATGGGCATCAATGTCAGGATCAGGCTGGACCGTGATCTCTTTGTCAACCCGGGCATTTAAATACCCCCTGCCCAGGTAGACCAGCTCAACGGCGTCGAGATCTTTGTTCAGGGTTGAGCGGCTGAAGCCGTTGTCGCCGAAAAGTTGTTTCTTTCTTGTCAGCATGGCCTCTTTGATGGTTTTTGTGTCAATTTTTTCATTGCCCTTGATGGAAAGGGAGTTGACCACCATCCGTTTGCCCTGGTCAATGGCATAGGTAACCTTCCAGGATTCGCCGCCGTCTGTTGTGATCTTCTCTTTTTCAAAACTCACCGTAACCTCTTTAAACCCCGATTTCCGGTAACGTTTTTCGATATTCACCCGTCCCATTCTCAGGGTAACATCCCCGGCATTGCCCTTTTCAAAGAGGTTGACTTCGCCTTCAAGCTCTTTTTTGGAAAAAAAGGTGCTGCCGGTAAAGGCAAGGTCATACCGGAGGCCTTCACTGATATCAATCCGGAGCACCTTTTGCCCTTCATGGGTCTCGCCCATGTCAGGCTCCTTCCGATCAACGATCCTGGATTTGATGACAACATCGGCAAACCCCTTTTTCCGATAAAAATCCACAAGGTTTTTCAGGTCCCGCTTGACCCATTTTCGATTCACCTGCAGTTTGACCCCGGGCATGAGCGATGAGCTCCAGAGCTTCATCCTCAGCTTTAACCGCAGATCGGAAAAGGCTTTGTTCCCCTCCACCTCGATGCTGTTGACAGAAACGCCTCCGTCGGTTTCCTTCTCCTCTGCCGCCATGGAAGAAACCCCAGTGACAAGGCAGAGAGCCAGGAAGACAAAAATCATGATCATTGTTTGCTGATTGCGCATAGGTGTAAACAACTCCTTTTCTACCCGGAAAAAACCACAAAGCCGTCATATTCTGCCTTGTCAGAGCGCAAAGGTAAAAGGAACCTGCCCCTGAATGCCTTGAACTTGGCGACTCCAGAACGTTTGCAAGGTTAATATCTATAAGAGTGGTACGGTTCTTCTCCTTTCATTTTCCTGTAAAAAATGCAATTTTTTGTGCCGTCTGTCCCAGCCGCTTCGCCGTCGAAGACCGGTCCTGCGGCTGGGCATCCCCTGAGACGAGATCCTGCGCCTCCTCTCTCCGAGTTTTCGCCTGCCGCCCCTGTCATGTAAAGGTCCCAACACAACTGATTGATGCATCAGATCACCTCCCTGGTCTTGAAAAATTTCACCGATATCACAGCAGAGAAAAAGATTGCCGATGTTACCTGAACTCCAGGCGGTACCGGACTTCTCCGCCAAACTTGCCCTGGGAATCCTGGAATCCCGACAGAGAAAAATTATCGAAGAATTCATACTCAGCTGCGGTTTTTTGAACAAGCTCGCCGTCCTTTGCTTCCGTGCTGTACTTCAGGGTCATGTTTTCCGTTACCTCCTTGCCCACGGTGATGTTCATGTCCCCTATTCCTGAATCCCCGCCGTTTTCCCCCATTTCGACCTCGAAAACATCAAGGCCGGTGGCTGCCTTAATATCCTCCTCAACGGATGCCGCTGCCACATTGGCCACCATAGCGGCCGGTGAGGCCGTGGTCCCCCCTTCCGAGGCGATCAGCTCATTGGTGGTTTTGCCCCTGAGCAACAGCGAAACAATGTCCGCCTGCTGCAGTTCGGGAGTTGAGGAGAGGGAAAATTCCAGGGCATCAGGAGTACCTTCCAGGCCGAGGAGAATGGTCCAGTCCCGGATGCCGTACTCTGCCTCAATGGAAAGCTCCGGTTCAATCTCGTAGGGATTGGTAAAATCAACAATCCCCCTGGTCAGGGTGAACTCTCTGTCCTGGTAGTAGATGGTTCCCGGATCGATCATGGACCGCCCGGAAACAACAGGGTCGGCACCACTTCCCCCCACCCTGATATCAGGGTGGATCTCCAGGTAAGCCATGTTGTTGTCAACCACAAAGGGGCCTTTCTCTTCTATGACAAGGTCCAGGGCAATGGTCTCCAGAAAAGGGGATGACTTCTTGCCGGCTTTTCCTTCTTTCCTGGTTTGTTTTTTTTGGGTGACCGCTGAAAATAGTTCTTTTTTAAGGTTAATGTCCCTGGTATACAACCCGCTGACAGCGGTGGTGCCCTCCAGCAGCGAATTGTCAAGATCCCCGGTAAAGGCCAGGTCCGTATCAAACTCAAGCTCCAGCGCTTCCACCATATCAACGGGGATCTCTCTGCCTGTCAGGGAAAAATCAAAGTGTTCCGGCTGAAAGGACGCCAGGGCAACATTGCCCGACACATCGAACCGTCCCCTGTCCAGCATGCCGTGAATGCCGGGGATGTGGATGGCTTCTCCGTCCTCGTCAAATTGAGCCGTTATGGTACCGCTGATGTCGTGGAGCTTCTGCAGGGACTGGGGAACGGCCATGCCGAGGCTGTGCAGGTTTATCTTTGCCGAGAGGTTTGATCGTTTCACCTCTTTTTTGACAAGGGCATCGGCCGTGACAGTGGCGTACCCCTCAAGACCACTAATGGTGTCAACGAACAGCCCCGCTGCTGTGGCGGGAATCCGTGCCCGGGCCTTTGCCCTGATGGCGCTGTCCACCTCCCCTGCCCCGGAGAGCACCACCCTGCCCTCACCGGGAAGCAGAATCTCAAACTCCGGCACATCCAGTTTACGGTCGTTTAGCCGGGCTTGAAGGCTGTTGACGGTGACAGGCCACGTCTCTTGAAACACAACGGCGATCTCGTTTATGTCAGCGTTCAGGCTGAGTTTTTCCGGCTGTTCGGCACTGCCCGAGGCTGTTACTCTTCCCGTGACGCTGCCGTCAATATCCTTCACACCGGCAATGCGCAGCCAGGGCAGCAGATCGGTTCTGTCAAAGTCCAGATCCACCTCAAACATTTTTGAATGAAGATCAAACCCCGCTGACAGGTCAAAATTCAACGATCCGGTCATTCGGGCAGCACTCTCCTTGACCTGCAGTTCTGCCTTGAAATCCTCAAAGGGCCTCTCCATGATTTCAAGCTGTTCCAGGGCCACCTCCCCCTGGACCAGGGGATCGTCAAAGGTGCCCGAGGCATCGATGGAACAGGTCAGTTTTCCCTGGACCAGCTCCAGCTCTTTGACACGGCGGATCGTTGAGAGATCGATGCCGTCGGAGGAGAGTTTTGCCTGGAACTGCCGGTTTTGGTCCACCCATCCGGTAAGGGCCAGGCGCTGATCTTTGGAGAAAATCAGGCGAAGTCCCTCAACGGTCACCCGGTTGCCCTCGGCAGCAGCCGAAAGCTCCAGTCGGTCGGCGGACTCTCCGGCAACGGATAGTCCCTTTGCCACGGCCTCAAGTTTTGCCAGGGGCTTTTCCAGAGTGCCCCATACCGACCCGGAAAGGTCGAGGGATGCCAGGGTGTTGTCCTGGAAAACAAAATTGCTGCCGGAAATGGCAACATCCGCCCTGGGGGCGTTGACTGACCCTCTGACGGCGGTTTTGACGGCAAGGTCACCGCGAACGGTTTTTTTGTCAAAGGGCAGCTCTCGTTCCAGGGGAACGGCATCAATAAACCGGTTTACATCGATCTCTTTCCATGCAAGATCGAGGTTCATGCCGGGATTGTCGGCGATCCGGCCCGATGGGTCGAGAAGCTCCACGCTTCCGGAAAGGGTCAAAGCGGAGTTGACCGCTCCCAGGTCAAAGGTATTGATGTAAAGAGAGCGATCGTCAAAGGACAGATCCGCGGCCAGGTCAAGTGCTGGGTAGTCCCTGTACCGGGCGTTCTCCGCCGTCAGCACCAGGGATGCCTCTGGATCTGCCAGGGAGCCGGAAAGAAACGCCTCAATGGAGACAAGACCCGAGACACCGGGAATCTCCTCCTGTCTGAGCAGCCTGCCAAGATCGATGGCCTTTCCTGCCAGGGCAAGGGAGGCCTTTATCTTTTTGACATTCTTTTCAGGGGATAAAAACCCCTCTGGAAAGGCTGAGGCAAGGTCGACATCCCCATGGAGGTCCACACTGCCCGCTTCATGGTCAATGGCAAAGGTTTTTACCGTGCAGTGACGCTGTTCCATGGAAAGGGCCAGAACCAGGTTCCGAAGCTGCCGATCCAGGAGCCTTGCCCGGGAGGTATTGATCCCGAGGGAAAGCGACGGATCGTTGATCCTGCCTTTCACCTGGGCCTCTGCCTTGAATTCCCCTGCCATGTCCTGGTCCAGCAGAAAAGTGTTGGCAATGTCGCCAAGGGAGCCGTTGACAGCGGCTGTTAAATTAACCCGGGGATTCAATCCCGGCCTCTTTCCAGGTCTGGACGCTAATGTATCCACATCACCGGTCACAGAAATATCAACAAAATCGGAGCCCAGCCCTAGGGCGATATCGGCAATGCGGTTGTTCTGATAGCGGCCCCGGAGGGAAAAACTGTTGACGGCGGCATCCATGGCCGGAGAGGTGATCCGCCCGGGACCCACCTTAAGGGAAAGCGCTGCTCTCTTTGCCATGACATCGCAGCTGGCCTTTATGGTGATATTGCGAAATTCCGTTGACAGATTATCCGGCTGGGAGACAAAGGAGAACTGGGCATTCTCGATGGTACCGTCGAGGAGCTTTATATTAAAGGGAAGACCTTTTTGGGAGGGTTTGGCCACCTCTTCCGGGGCTGCTTTTTTTTCGCCGGCAAAGGCCATGGCCAGGTTCAGATTGCCGTTTTTGTCCCGACGGATACGTGCGGTGGGATTTTTCACAAGCACCTGGTTTATCACCAGTTCACGGCTGAAGAGTGCAGGCAGATCAACGCTGGCGGAAAACGGGTCAAAACCGGCAATCATTTCTTTTTCAGGCGAAAAAACGGATACCTTGCCAAGGGTTACGTTCCCCCTGACAATGGAGACGTCAAGATCCTCCCATGCCAGGCTGCCGGGGATTTTTTCATTGATCGTCTCCTGGATCATGTTCTGGCAATGATCCGTCCCCAGGTAAAAGAACCCGCCGGCGCAGGCCGCCAAACCAAGCAGGGCAACGGCAGACAGTATCAGTATCACTCGTTTTTTCAAAAAGAACCTCCGGGTTATAAGCTTATTCTTCGACCAGGAAACATCCCATAAAAAATAGCAAGGTTCAATGGAAAAGCCAAGGAAAAACCGGAAGGAAGGCATGAGGGGCAGGCATTTCTCCCGCCGTAAAACCAAAAATCCCCGGGCAGAAACTGTCCGGGGATTTTTTTTTCAACTCAAGCCATCAGTATAAAACGGTTAACTGTGAGCCACCCAAGCATAGAGACCTGGGCTTCCTGCTTCATCGAACCCTGCAGGCTGATTTAAAATCAACATGACTTACGAGCTCTCTACAGGCTTTAGCTTTCGGCAGCTCCTGCCGTAGCATGTCCGAATATACAAATTTCAAGGACCTTTATAACTTTATGCTACAGCACAGTTACATTGGTTGCTGCAGGTCCTTTCTGTCCCTCTTCAATGTCGAAGGAAACGTGATCCCCTTCGTTGAGAGACTTGAAACCAGTGGCATTAATGCCACTGTGATGTACAAAGACATCTTTTCCGTTTTCCTGCTCGATAAATCCAAAACCTTTTGAGTCGTTAAACCATTTTACGATACCATTAGCCATGTTGGCAATCTCCTGTAATAAAAAAAATAAAAATAATGCCGGTTTTCCCCTTTCAAGCTTGCACCACCTGTTTTTTTTGCGGAAATAAACCCAAGAGGAAAACCTTAGCGCCGCTACATATACCAGCGCAATTTCATCTATAATATAGTATTCCACCGAAAAGTCAAGGATTAAAAACAACTTTTTTGATATTTTTTATATGAATGTTTTTTTTGCTTTACATAACACATACTATGTGATACTCATGTCTTTAAATCACATAACGCATACTACGTAATACTCGTTCGGAATTGTCCAGCTCCAGACGCTATTGTTTCCGAAAAGTTGAAGGTAACCACCACGGGCACGCTGCCCATGGTTGATTTAAGAAAGAGAGGGACCTATCACACACTTTATTAAAACCAATTTTGATCTCTGCACCGGGTGCTGCAT
>DATFJZ010000428.1:0-10684 GCA_035268945.1 Desulfobacteraceae bacterium
CCTGAAAGACCGGCGTGGCATGCGCACAGCTGGGCGAACTTAAAGCCAGGCCCAAAAATAAGTATTGTGTCCCTCTATTTCTATTTCAGACCACCCGTTTGAACAGCTTTTCCATCTCCCACCGGGACCAGGTGATCCGGGTGGGACGACCGTGGGGACAATGATGGGGGTTGTCACACGCTTCAAGGTCCTGGAGCAGGGTTTCCATCTCCTCTTGATTCAGGGGCTGGTTGGCCCGGATGGCACTGTGGCATGCCATGAGTGTGAGCACCTCGTCAAGCCACTGCTCCTTGTGGTCATCATCATCGGCATCGAGACCGGATTCAGTGATCTTGTCCACCATCTCGACGATCAGGGGTTTTATCTCCCTGTGGTCGATGATGGCAGGAACCGATTTGACAATAAAGGTGGCGCCGCCAAAGGGCTCGATTTCCATGCCAAGGGCCAGAAGATCGGGCAGTATCCGTTGAACAAGGTCGGCCTCACGAAAACTGAATTCGATGGTTTCCGGTACGACAAGCCCCTGGGAAGGGGGCCTGAAAGCGGCAGCCCGTTTTTTCAGCCGTTCATACACAATCCTTTCGTGGGCGGCATGCTGGTCCACGAGAAAAAGGCCGTCATCGGACTGGGCCACCACATAGGTGCCAAACACCTGGCCGATGACGTGGAACAGCAGCTGGGGCCGGTGGTCAGCCTCCACGGTGTTTTCTCCGGGGTCCGGACTCCCCGGCATGGACGGTTCTGGATGTCCTGTTTCACCCGGGAAGGCTGCACCAGAAGCGTCTTCTGCAGAAGGAAAAAGGGAGGTCTGATCGCCACCGATCTCTTCCAACGACAGATCGTCGAACCCCGCTGGAGGTTTTTTCTCCAGAAACGGCTCCCCTTCAAGGACAGGAGGGGTATCATCTCCAGGCACCGACTCCCTGTCACCGCCCGCTGATCGGCCTGCTTCCGGAAAAGAGCCCTGGCCTGCTGGATCTGGGATCTTGTGGGCTGGTGCTGCTGCTGGTGCTGGTGGTTCTGGTGGCGGTTCAAACACCCCCTCTTCCTCTGCCACCGCCGTTTTCCTGCCCCACTGGAACAGGGAGGGGTCGACTTTGTTTTCACTTGCTTTTGCCAAAGCAGAAGCGCCGGTACCGGGCAGATCCCGGTTCGTCAAGTTCTCCCCGGCAGCAAGGGCCGCCTCGACCCCCCTTGTCACGGCTGAGTAGACCGTTCCTGCATCGGCAAACCTCACCTCCAGCTTGGCGGGGTGAACATTGACATCCACCTCGTCAAAGGGGATGGAGACAAACAGCACCCCCAGGGGAAACCGCCCCTTCATGATCCTCCCCTTGTATCCCCGGAAGATGGCTGCCACAACCCCCCGGTCCGTCACCATCCGGTTGTTGACAAAAAGCTTGATTCGCTGGGAAGAGCTCCGGGTCAGGGAGGGGTGGGAGACATAACCGGACACGGTAACGCGCTTCTCCCCGTGATCCACCCGGCACAGAGAACCGTCGCTTTCCCTGCCAAGGACCTCCACGGCCCTTTCACGGGCATCGTCGGACGCGGAAAAGCTCTTGACCACGCGGCCGTTGTGCAGAAGTCTGAATCCCACACCGGGATTTCCCAGGGCCATACCGGAAAAGCTGTCCACAATATGGCCCATCTCGGTGGTTACGGCCTTTAGAAATTTCCGTCTGGCCGGGGTGTTAAAGTAGAGATCCCTTACCTCAATCATCGTACCCGCCGGGGCCCCCACATCGGAGACATCCATGAGCGCCCCCCCCTTGATATGGATGCGGGTGCCGGTGGTGGCGTCTTTCTCCCGGGTGACAAGGGTAAGTTTTGCCACGGAGGCCATGGAGGGCAGGGCCTCTCCCCGGAACCCGAAACTGTTGATGGCAAAGAGATCCTGGTCCGTTGCGATCTTGCTGGTGGCGTACCGTTCAATGGCCAGCAGGGCGTTGTCCCGGCTCATGCCGGAGCCGTTGTCAGAGACCCTGACAAGGGATCGTCCCCCTTTTTCAATCTCTGCGGTGATCCGTGTGGCCCCGGCATCCAGGGCGTTCTCCACAAGCTCCTTGACAACGGAAACGGGCCGTTCAACCACCTCTCCGGCGGCGATCTTGTTGGAAACGATCTCGGAAAGGACCCTGACGTCAGCCATTGGAAGCGTTTGACTCCCTGACAAACCGCAGTAGAAAGGAAGCGTCTTCGGGGCTCAAATCAAAGCGCAGGGACGCTTCGTCCACCAGGGATACCAGGTTTTGATCCCCCTTCTCCTTTCGTTGTTCTGAAACAAAGGCAACGGCCTTTCTCAAATGCTCGCCTTCAGGCATGGGATGTGTCATTTTCACCTCTTTATTGTCAATTCAGTAATGCTGCCGGCCAAGGGGGGTAAACCCCGTGGCCTGTTCAAACCCGTACCCGGCCCGTACCAGGGTCATTTCGTCGAACCGCTTTGCCATGATCTGCAGCCCGATGGGCAGATTGTTCGACGAGAGGCCTGCCGGCACGGAAAGCCCTGGAATGCCAGCCATGTTTGCCGCCAGGGTAAAGATGTCCGTCAGGTACATGGTCAGGGGATCATCAATTTTTTCACCGATTTTAAAGGCCGGGGTCGGGGCCACAGGAGAGAGAATCATGTCGCAGGTTTCAAAGGCCCTGTCAAAGTCTTGCATGATCAGGGACCGTACCTTGGATGCCCTGCCGTAATAGGCATCATAATAGCCCGCGGACAGGGCATAGGTGCCGATGATGATGCGGCGCTGGACCTCGCTGCCAAATCCTTTGGACTTTGTCTTCCGGTACATCTCCAGGAGCTCGGTGGCCTCTTTGTCCCTGAAACCGTACTTGACCCCGTCAAACCGGGCCAGGTTGGAGCTGGCCTCGGAGGGGGCCACCACATAGTACGACGCCACGGCATAGTCGGAATGGGGAAGGGAGACCTCCACCACCTCGACCCCCAGTGATTCCAGGGTTCTCCTGGCCTGGTCAAAGGTTCTTTCAACATCGGGGTCCATGCCCTTGACATCGAGGAACTCCCTTGGCACTCCGGCCTTCATCCCCTTGAGCCCCTCTTTTTCAAACCGGTCAATGCCGGCGGTAAAATCGGGCACGGCAACCCGGGCCGAGGTGGAATCGTTTTTATCATGGCCGCAGATGGCATTCATCATGATGGCGGCATCCCTGACATCCTTTGTGATGGGGCCGATCTGGTCCAGGGACGAGGCATAGGAGACAAGCCCGAACCGGGAGACCCTGCCATAGGTGGGTTTCAGCCCGACAACACCGCAGTGGGAGGCCGGCTGGCGAATGGATCCCCCTGTATCGGTACCCAGGGAGGAAATGCACAGGTCTGCGGCAACGGCTGCGGCAGAGCCCCCGCTGGAACCGCCGGGAACACAATCCCGGTTCCAGGGGTTGCGGGTGATGTGAAACGCCGAATTCTCCGTGGAAGAGCCCATGGCAAATTCGTCGAGGTTGGTCTTGCCAAGGGTTACGGCACCGGCGCTGTCAAGCCTGGAGACGATGGTGGCATCATAGGTGGGGACAAAATTTTCAAGTATCCTGGAGCCGCAGGTTGTCAGAAGCCCCTTGGTGCACAAAAGATCCTTCAGGGCCAGGGGAATGCCAAGGAGGGAGCCCTGTTCATTGCCGGCAAGCTTCTCGTCTGCCCTGTCGGCCTGGTTGAGGGCCCTTTCTCTGTCGATGGTAATATAAGCGCCGATATCATTGTCAAGGGTATCTGTCCGGTCCAGCAGGGAGACTGCCAGCTCCCTGGACGAGATCTCCCCTTTGTCCAGCAGGGTTCTGGCCTGGTGGATGGTAAGTTCATGCATGTCCATTTAAGCGTCTCACTCCTCTATCCCACGATCCTGGGAACTGTATAAAAATCATCATCTCTTTCAGGGGCATTGGCAAGGGTTACGTCGGGTCCCGGGGATTTCTGCCTGTGATCCTCCCGAAACACATTGGTTTCAAAAACCGCATCGGAAACAAGGGATGCCGATGAGACATCGGCTTCTTTTAATTTGTCAATATACCCCAGGGTTCTGCTGATCTGGTCGGCGAATTTTTCCACCTGGGAGTCTGCCACCTCAAGCCTTGCAAGCGTTGCGATATGCGCCACATCCATTTTGGTGATATTCATTTCACTCCTTTTTTATTATCATTCCCTTTACACGGGCGTTGTTCAGTTTCTGTAAAGCCCTTTCAGCGGCTTTTCTGCTCTCAAAGGAGCCCGCCCTGACCCTGTGCCAGATGGTATTTCCGGTTTTCCCCATGGTTCTGTAAGTGGTAAACCCCTTTGACTTCAACGCCTTCATCTGCTGGACAGCGTCTGCCAGGCTCTTGTAAGCGGCAATCTGAATGGTGTACCGTCCCGGAGGAAGATCTGCCACTGTACTGCCATTGTCCGGTGCCCGCTTTTCGGCATGGTCGGTTTTCCCACCGGAGCCTGTCCCGACCCGGCCCTTTTTTTTCCGCCCAGGTATCCCCTTCTGTTTTTTTTCCTGCCGTGCCACAGCCTTCGAATTAAAGGTCATGGCCTTCCTGCTCTTGATGATGGGCACACCCTCAGGCGAAAGATCATCACCGTCTGAAGGCTCGACCTTTTCCGGAAAGATCTCCCCTGCCGGATCAAAACCGCTTTGATCCAGGCTGGTCTGATCCGGGTTTGGCTGCCTGGTCTGAACCGGTTTTTTCAACACCTCGTAAAAATCAAGGTCAAGCGTTGCCAACGTATCACGGTTCTCTTCCTGCTCCCTGGCCATGAGGCCCAACCGTTTCTGAAACGCTTCGGTATCAAAGGCGATGGGGGCAGTTCCCCTTCCCACCAGCAGACCCAGAAAAAACATCCAGCCGCACAAGAGAAAAAGGGCAACATATTTCACAACCCCCATGGAGATAGGCTCCTTTACATCTTTTCAGGCGCAGATACACCGAGAAGGTCAAGGCCGTTTCGGATCACGGTTTTAACGGCAACAACAAGACCGAGCCTTGCCCGGCTCAACTCCCTGTCCTCGGTCAGCACCTTGTGCTTGTTGTAGTAGCCGTGGAAGGCCGAAGCCAACCGCATCAGGTAAGTAAAAATCACATGGGGATGAAGGGTCGCGGCACTTTTTTCCACATTTTCAGGAAAGGCTGCGAGGATCTTGATCAAATTGATCTCTTCCGCCTCAACAAGGGGGGATGAAGAGACTTCCGCTGCCCAGTCAAGGTTATCGCTGCTGATCAGGTTCTCCTCCACGGCCCGTGTCACCATGCTGGAGATCCTGGCATGGACATACTGCACGTAGTAAACGGGGTTTTCACTGGTCTGCTGCCTGGCCAGCTCAAGATCAAAATCGAGACCCGAATCATAGCTGCGGCTCAAGAAGAGAAACCGCGCCGCATCCCTTCCAACCTCGTCAACAATATCCTTCAGTGTGACAAACTCCCCGGCCCGGGTGGACATGGCAACGGGTTTGCCGCCCCTCAAAAGAGTCACCAGCTGCACCAGGATCACATCAAACTGGTCGCTTTTCCGGCCCGATGCATCAATGGAGGCGTTGATCCTCTGGATATACCCGTGGTGGTCCGCCCCCCACACATCGATGACCCGGTCAAAGCCCCGGTCGAACTTTTCCATGTGATAGGCAATGTCCGAGGCAAAATAGGTGGTAAGCCCGTTGTTTCTCACAACCACCCTGTCCTTTGCATCACCGTACTGCTCGGTTTTGAACCACAGGGCCTTCTCCTTTTCATAGATGATCTCTTTTTCCTTGAAATCATCGATCACCGCCATGACCTTTCCCGAATCGTACAGGGTCTGCTCGCTGAACCACTTGTCAAAGGTGACACCGAACTGGTCGAGATCTCTTTTTATCCCAGAAAGAATTTTATCCGCTGCAAAACGGGCACAGGTCTGGACGCCTTCCTCTTCTCCTGCTTCAAGCAAAGCATCGCCCTTCAAGGCTTTGAGTTCCTGGGCAATCTCCCTGATATACTCCCCCTTGTAGCACTCTTCCGGGAAATCCACCGGTTGCCCGTTGGCTTCAAGAAACCGCAGCCACACAGAGAGACCCAGGGTTCTGATCTGCCTGCCGGAGTCGTTGATATAGTACTCCCGCTGCACATCAAAACCGGCAAATCCGAGGATATTGCCGATGGCATCACCAACGGCGGCACCGCGCCCGTGACCGATGTGAAGGGGACCTGTGGGGTTGGCACTGACAAACTCCACCTGCACCTTTTGTCCCCTGCCCAGGTTTGATGCCCCGAAGGCACTGTTTTTCCGGTGGATCTCCTCTATAACCGAATGCCACGCCTCTTTTTTAAGGAAAAAATTGATAAACCCCGGTCCTGCAATCTCAGTTTTTTCAATGACCTCTGAGGAGGCGTCCATGGCTTCAATAACAGCCTCTGCAATCTTTCTCGGTGCCATTTTCTGAATCGAGGCCGAAATCATGGCAAAATTGGTGGAGAGATCCCCATGGGCATCATGGCGGGACTGCTCAATCTCCATTTCAGGAAACGAATCACTCTTCAGGAAACCTTCATCAAAGGCCTTTTTTGCCCCATCCAGGACAAGCTCTCTTATTAACGCTTTCATCATATCAATTAGTTCTCGTGTTCGGAATCGTCATCAGGTTGAAATCTCGGGGTGTCATCATCACTGTCGATCTCTTTAATATCATCCTCGCTCAAATCCTCACTGGTTTTTTCATCCTTGAGAAGGTCATCCAGCTCGACATACTCCTCCTCTTCTTCCACGACCACCTCTTCCAGGTTGGGAAAAGACTCCACATCATCGTACTCAACCACCAGCTTCTCCTCCATGCCATCCGCAAAAAACCCTTCAGCGGCATCGAAGATCTTGCAGGCAAGGTCAAAAGGGGGAAAAAAATTAATCCGCCTCATTTTTTCAATAAACACCTCTTTCCCCTGTTCAGCCGCCGTTTTCATCTCTTCCAGGTCATACTCTTCCCTTGCCACGGGCATGAAATACCCCGGTTCTCCTTCTGCTGACTCGGAAAGAATCACAAGTCCCTTTTTGGGGTCTGTTTCAAATTTAAACGTCTGTCTCATTGCGGCTCTCCTTCTATATGAAAGTATTAAGTTTTACGTGTTGGTTAACGGCTAATGGCCGATGCGTTGATCATTGGCTGTGCCCGGTTTATATGAAAATCGTGGTGCGCCGTCAGCCGCGAGTATTTTTCTTCTGATTACTGATGGCTGATTACTCTCAGAAATAAGAACCTCTGCACTCACCCGTATCATAACAGGCACAATAAAAAATTGAAAATAAATCTTTAGATTATAGTTCAATTTTCCCTGGTGTCAACATGTAAGATGGATATACCGAAAAGGTTCAAATTTGGTATTGACCTTACCCAAACCCTGTGGTATAAGCTGGGGTCAGATTGACAGTGGAGGAGTGGCCGAGTGGCTGAAGGCGGCGGTCTTGAAAACCGTTAAGTGTCAAAGCTTCGTGGGTTCGAATCCTACCTCCTCCGCCAGTTTTAAAAACGGAGAAATGGCCGAGTGGCTGAAGGCGCTCGCCTGCTAAGCGAGTATGGGGGTAACACTCCATCGAGAGTTCGAATCTCTCTTTCTCCGCCATTTACAAGACGTTTAAAAGGGCTGGTGTGTTTCACATCAGCCCTTTTTTATTTGGGGTCTGACCCGGACAAACAATTGAATTTCAAGAAATATCCTTCCAAAAAACCTGTTTTTCCATTCTTAAAAGCCCCTTTTTGCCCTTTAAAACACGAATTTAAGCTGTATGTTCAAACAAACGAAAAAGTTCTGACTCTCGGGACATTGTCGAAACAAGAGACAATTCGTCATTATCGACACGTCTGTCAACACAGCTGCTACTCCCTCTTCCCCCTGAACTGTTTGACACGCCAAAATTTATCCACTAATATTTAAAAAAGCTTATCCTAAAACTCAATCAAACAGCATGGCATTTTTTGCAAATTAACATAAAGGAGCATCATGAAGCCCCATGATCACAATTTCAAAAATCTGTTTTTGGACTTTCCAAAAGAGACCCTGGGCTGGCTGTTTCCCCAGGCCGAAGAAAACTGGGGTCAGGTGCAAAAGGTTGAATTTCTGCGCCAGGAACCCAAAAAACACACCCTGTCAGATGCCAGTATTGAACTGGACATGCCGATCCTCTTCCATTTTGCGAATCAGCAGCAGCTGCTGGTATGGCTGGTGGAATTCCAGGAAGACAAGGCCAAATTTTCAATCTACAAACTTCTGCGCTACACAACGGACCTGATGGAGGCCAACCCCGATGCACTGGTGATCCCCACGGTATTATTCACAGACAGAAAAAAATGGCGCAGATCCGTGCCGCAGCAATTGCACACGCAACTCAATGACCGCCTGTTTCTCCACTTTGAATATATTTTTCACAAGTTGTTTGACTTGAAAGCCCGGGATTATTACACTATAAACAACCCGGTGGTAAAAATACTGCTGCCTAAAATGGCGTATAAAGAGGAAGAACGAATCGAGGTGATTCGACAGGCATATGCAGGACTGTTTCAGCTTGTTTCCAGCGGCCTTTTTGACAAATACGTTGACTTCATTGACACATATGCCGAAATAGGCGAACAGGAACAGAAAAAACTGTACGATGAAATCGTTCAACACAAGGAGACAGCCATGTTAGCACAATATATCAGAAATAAAGGGCTCCAGCAGGGCATGCAGCGTGGAAGCATCAAAAAAGCCAGGGAAGATATCATTGAAATCATTGAACTTCGCTTTGGCAGTGTACCCCTTGAAATCGTTGAAAAAATAAACCAGACCAGTGATCCGGAAATCCTGAAAATGTTTCTCAAGCAGGGCGTTCAGGTAAAAGAGATCGACCAGCTTCGATGGTAAGGCTCTCCTATAGCATCCCTCTCCGGTGAGACCCTGCCATGGTCACCTTTTTTTTGCTGTAAAAATTTTTTCCAGGATCACCTTTGTGATCGTGTAGGTGGGTTTTATGCCTTCCTGACCCATGGCACCGGCGGCAAGGGTATTCCCCGTTATCAGCGGATTGTCCGAGGCGTAGTAGGCATAACGGGTACGGATGTTTTTCGGGATGTGCCCTTTGATCATGGCTGCGCTGATGGCCTTCTGGTAGTGCCCCCCTTCCATCTCCAGCCCCACGGCGTTCCAGTCCTGCCGGAACATCTCCAGCACATCCCTGTTCTGCAGGGATGTGCCCAGAACCGTTGCCATGGGACCTGTATACACATCAACATTGTCATCAAAGTCCTCTGCAGATAGATCATTTTCCAGTATGTAGTTGTCAGAAGAGCCTTCATACACATGGGCCGTTGCCAGCATAATGTCCCCTTTATCCCCGGACAGAATGCCTGCTTTGCCCATGATGGAGATGGACTCAATATTGAAAGAGACCCTTCCATCCTCTTTTTCCAGGGGTTTGAGCAGTTTTTCCATCACTTCGAAAGCCTGGGCACCAAAGGCGTAATTCATCACCAGGAGAACCGGTTTGTTCGCCTGAACCGCCTCCATATCAATACCCAGTCCAGGGTGGAGGGCAACACCATCAAGCTTTGCCGTATCGATGATCTGGCAGTCAATGTTGGTTCCCGATTGATCCCTTATCGGGTAAAGCCCGTTCTTTTCAGCAAATTCGAGGATATCACTGCTGCTCTCCTTGATACCGGCAAAGAACTGGTAAAGATCCTCACTGGTTTCCCTCCTGCCCGCCTGCTGAATCCCGGCGTACCCGTAAAGAACGTTGACGGCACTGTGAAGATTGGCGCTGAGAACATGGACCGGACGGTCCTGGAGCCCAAGCTCCTGAAGTTTCTCCTGCACGTTGAGGGCCCAGAGTTTGCCGTATTTCTGGTGGCCGATGATGTTCATCAGGGAAGGGGTCAAATAGACCACCAGCGAGTCATCCTCGCAGAGACGTTCATTTTCTATCCGCTTGCCAAGGTTGTAAATAAGGGAGAAAAATCCATTGTTGCTTTTGTTGTCGGTTCTGTTCTTTTCAAAAGAGGTGTAAACCTCACGTGTTTCATGGTAGGTCCTGCCAAGGATGATGCTGAGATTCCACAGTGCCGAGTCAAGGTCACCGCAGGCCATGTCTTCCCTGGCACAGATATTTTTCTCAAGTTTGTTCCACTCAATCCTTGGCTTTCCGTAGTCGTCCTGGATCCTGCGGTGGATTTTTTTGGCTTCAATGTTGAGAAAGGCCATGTGGGTCAAAATGTCATAAATCTCGCTCAGCCCCCTTGAAATGATGAAGCAGAACTCTTTCTCATTGATTTTATAGCAGGTCCGCCGCCGCTTTAACGGTTCGATTTTCTCAAAGGGGGTGTCTTCAAACTGCTCTTCATCGGTGAGAATCACCTTTTCGGCATTTTCGATGCCACTGGGAAGCCGGTCAATGACATACTCCAGTCCCTTCAGCTCGACCACCTTGGGATCGTTCATGGAACCGTAAATTTCAGGGCGTAAATCCCTTAAACACCCTTCCAGCGCCTTGCCGAATTTCCCAGAAGGGCGGTAAAACCCCCTGATGGCAAGGGCATCGGCTATGGTTTTAAACTCCCTGATCGCAAGCCTTCCCCGTTGAGAACCTGTCAACTCCTGCATAAACACTCCTTTTCATTATAACGGCCATGAGCAGCGTGCCCACAACAACCAATTCGATGTTGTGCATCTTATTCCGTTGACA
>DATFJZ010000429.1:0-2700 GCA_035268945.1 Desulfobacteraceae bacterium
GGGGTTATCCGGCAGGGATAAGGCATTACCGGCCGGATCATCCACTGGAAGCGCTGGGACCCGGAATCATGGGGTCGCAGCCATAGATTGGAAACTTGAGAGAAGGTCCATGATCAGACCATGAAAGCAGCGTGCTCACAACAAAGATAGGGTCGTAGACGCGGAGCCAAGCCGAATGAGAGGCGGCCGGTTTGGGGTTTTGCCCGTAGCGATTTTGAGCGGCAGCTGTGAGCATGGATGCTCTAAACAGCTGCCGCTCGCCTCGGAGCAGCCCATGGACGGGCTGCGTGGCTCGAAGAGGAGCCCTGGCTCCATGAGCGTAGGGCAATGCCCCGGATCGGCTGCCGGCGCAACACGACTTTCATATAAAAAAATCCATAAGGAGAATTCCATGATTTTGCCAGACTGCAGGCAGATATTGACCATACACGGCCGGGACTACACCGTTCACAACATTTCACAGCTCGAAGAAAAAGGGGGGGCAAATGTTCAACGGCTTCCCTTTTCCATACGGATACTCCTTGAGAACCTTCTGCGCAACAGGGAGGATACCGTCGTTACTGACCAGGATGTTGCCAATCTCCTTCAGTGGGGAAGGCATGGTAAAAAAACTGCGGTGACCATCCCCTACCACCCGGCCCGGGTGCTCATGCAGGACTTTACCGGGGTGCCGGCCGTGGTGGATCTGGCTGCCATGCGGGATGCCGTCAAAGAGGCGGGGGGGGACCCTGAAAAGATCAACCCACTTGTGCCGGTGGACCTGGTCGTTGACCATTCGGTGCAGGTGGACCATTGTGGCGAGAAACAGGCAGCCAGGAAAAATGTTGAAAAAGAGTACCAGCGAAACCACGAACGATACAAGCTTCTCAAGTGGGCCCAGAAGAGTTTTCAAAATTTCCGGGTGGTCCCTCCCGGTTGCGGCATCTGCCACCAGGTAAACCTGGAGCACCTGGCAGAGGTGATAAAAAGTGACGTAAAAGGGGACATCACGGCGGCCTATCCCGACACCCTTGTGGGAACCGATTCCCACACCACCATGATCAACGGCCTTGGCGTGCTGGGCTGGGGGGTCGGGGGGATAGAGGCCGAGGCGGTGATGCTCGGACAACCCTATTTCATGAACCTGCCCGAGGTTGTGGGGGTCAACCTTGTCGGCCAGCCATCCGACGGGGTGACGGCAACGGAGATTGTCCTGTTTATCACCGCTGTTTTGAGGCAGGAAAATGTTGTTGAAAAATTTGTCGAATTTACAGGGCCGGGCATGGAGAATCTCTCCTTGACGGATCGTGCCACCATCGCCAACATGGCCCCTGAATACGGTGCCACCGTGGGGTTCTTTCCCATTGATGCCACAACCATTGATTATCTCAAAATGACGGCCAGGGAAGATACGGCCAGGCTTGTTGAAGCTTATTGCCGGGAGTGTTCCCTCTTTTACCAGGGCGGGGAGAATATCCACTATTCAAAAACCATTGACATTGACCTTGGAGACGTGGCTCCCTGTGTGGCAGGCCCGTCAAGACCCCAGGACAAGATCCTTCTCGGTGATGTCAAAGACTCCTTTAAAAAGGCCTTTCCCGGAGAACAAACGGGGAAAGCACCTGACCTTGGTACGGGAAGTATCGTTATTGCCGCCTTGACCTCCTGCACCAACACCTCCAACCCATTTGTGATGATGGGGGCGGGGCTTGCCGCGAAAAATGCCGTTGAAAAGGGACTTAAGGTTCCCTGGTTTGTCAAGACCTCCCTGGCCCCGGGTTCCAAAGTTGTCGTGGATTACCTTGAAAAGAGCGGTCTGATGCCCTTTCTGGAAGTCCTGGGATTTCATGTTGCCGGGTTTGGGTGCACCACCTGCATCGGCAACAGCGGTCCCCTGGCTCCGGAGATAGAAAAAGCCGTCACAGAAAGGGATCTCAAGGTGGCGGCGGTCCTCTCGGGAAACAGAAATTTCGAGGCGAGGATTCACCAGAGTGTCAAGGCCAACTACCTCATGTCCCCGATTCTTGTGATCATGTACGCCCTTGCAGGCAGGATGGACGTCGATCTTACTTCGGATCCCCTCGGGTACAACGATGACGGAAAGCCGGTTTTCATGGCGGACATCTGGCCCGAAACCGGTGACATCGAAGCCTTGATGGACCGCCATCTCTCTCCGGACGATTTTACGTCCCAGTATGGTGAAATCTTTCAGGGAGACCAGTTCTGGCAAGACCTTGACATACCGGAGAGCAAAACCTTTGACTGGGACGAAAATTCCCTTTACATCAGGAAACCTCCGTTTTTTGAAAACTTCTCCATTGATTCGCCTGAACCGGTCGGAGTGAAGGGGGCAAGGGTGCTTCTCTTTCTGGGGGATTCCGTGACAACGGACCACATCTCCCCGGCAGGGGCCATTCCTCAAGCCTACCCCGGGGGGAAATACCTCGTGGACAACGGGGTTCTGCCTGAAAACTTCAACTCCTACGGAGCACGAAGGGGAAACCATGAGGTGATGATGCGGGGCACCTTTGCCAATATCCGGATCAACAACGCCCTTGTGCCGGACCCGGGCAGTTTTACCGTAAAATTTCCCGAAAAAAAGATTGTTTCAGTGTTCAAGGCCGCCATGGCTTATAAAAAAGAGCAGATCCCCCTTGTCGTCCTGGGGGGGGAAGAGTACGGCACCGGCTCGTCCAGGGACTGGGCCGCCAAGGGAACCTC
>DATFJZ010000430.1:0-2450 GCA_035268945.1 Desulfobacteraceae bacterium
AACCCATGCTGTCTGGAATGTAAAGATTTAGCCATCTCTTCCACAGACACACAAAGCTCTTCCCCCTGGAGGTTGGTCATATCATCTGCCAGTCATCACATTTGGCGGGCCAACGGGGTAAGGCTTTCCTTATTGTCATTGCAGTGTGTCTTCATTGCTTGATAACGACGAATAAGAAAAGCCTGCCCCCCCCAGGAGGGAAGAACTCTTTTACTGTCTTGACTGTTCTTTAGTTATCCGTTTTCCTGCTGGAATTGTTTGACGGCTTGTTTGCTGATATCAAGGTGGCGGGCCATTTCGTCCATTACCTGGTGGTAGTTTCTTTTTTTCAGTGCATCGAAGACTTTTTCATGCTCTTCAATCACCCCCTGCATCCGTCCATTCAGGGCAAGGGCCCGAAATCCCATGAGATGCATGATATCCCTGATATTCTGCATCATTTCCAGGAGATAATCATTGTCGGCCAGGGTGGTGAATTCGATGTGGAATTTACGGTCCGCTTCCATGAATTCCACAGAGTCCTGTTTACCGGCCGCCTTTTTCTGGTCTTCCAAACAGTTCTTTAGAAAGCTGGTATCCAGAAAGGTTTCAGGGGTGCTGCCGATCTTTTTAATGGAAAAAAGCTCCAGTGCCGTCCTGATTTCAAAGACATCGTCGACATCCTTGTCCGAAAAGGTGTTGACCACCACTCCCTTCTGGGGAAGAAACCGAACAAGCCGCCGGGAGGACAGTTCAAGAAGGGCTTCCCGGACAGGCGTTCTGGAGATCCCCAGGGTTGTGGCAAGCCCTTTTTCATTGTAAATCGTTCCCGGTATCAGCTCGTTGTTCAGGATGGAATTGCGCAGGGCCTCCAGGGCAATCTTGGTAAGGGACTTGGGTTTCTCGATTTTACTCATACCCATCGTTTACTCTCCAGTTGACAAGAAACTTGAAACAAGGTGCGGTCTTATTCAAGCGTCATGGTTTAGTGTGATGCACCACATCATGGTGATCATAACTTTGGCCAAATCAGCACGTTTGCCGGGCCAAGGTTATGATCAATTCCCCAGTATAAATCCCCAGTATATAAAGGGAGGATTAATTTCATGCTTTATTTTTAATAAAATATATCACACACCGCACAATGTCAACTGGAAACCCATGCCCGGCGAGTTGTTCAACCCCGACTCACCTTACCGCTGACACCTGGGAATCTCTGTTTTTCAGGCGTCCATCATTTTTTCCACGGTTTCAAGGGCCTTGACTGCAAGTTTCTCGTTGAACCTGGACCGGATGGCCAGTTCCAAACCCTCCCGGGTAAAAATCTTTCCCCTGCCTGCCAGAAAACCGAGGGATGCCAGGGCCCAGTCCGGTTTTTTCACCTTATACTCCTTGAAATCGATTTCATACACCTCGGCCCGGGTTTCCGGGATGGCAATGCTTTTCTCCTTGAGAACAAAGGTGGTTTCGTCGAGTTTGGCAAAGATCTCTTTTCGCCTCTGCACCCCTTCATCACTGAGGGCAATGGCCACAGACGGCACCTTCATGCCGGCGTAGCCTATTTTTTCAGGAGAGACGAGGATTTCACTGACCGACTGGCCACGGAGAACGGTGATGTTGTAATCATTTTTCACCGAAACATTCATCCCGGCGGCCATGCCGGCATAACAGACAATGTCCCCGGCGGTAACGATGCGCATGCCGGCGCTGCCCAGTATCATCACCTCCTGCCTGGCCGGCTTTTCAAGGTCAAACTGTTTCTCGATGGTCACCGGCCCGGGAAAGGTTGTCATTTCACCGGCCAGCTTTTTGTACATCTCCCCATACTCGGGTCTCTGGTTCTTTTCCACTTTGCCGTCTCTGACGGGCATCTCTTCGACAATCTTGTCAATGGCTTTGGGGGTGAGCTGGTTCTTCTTGGTATACCTGCCCGTGCACATGCCAAGGGTTTCGAGAAGGGAAAACCCTTTATGGGTGACCGCCTGGCAAATCTGGTCGCTCAGGGTGTCATCGTGGCCGGAACAGCGGCCAATCCAGGAGGCACCGGCGCTTTCAGCCACATCACAGATATCCACGGGAATTTCCGCCCTGTTGAGAAATCCCGAGCCCACTACGGCATCGGCAGGTGTGGTGGCGGAGTATTGACCGCCTGTCATGCCGAAATTAAAATTGTTGAGAACGATCAAGGTCAAATCGAGGTTTCTCCGGCAACTGGCCTGGACATGGGCGCCCCCGATGCCGAGGCCCCCGTCTCCCATGGTGACGATGACGTTGAGTTCCGGATTGGCAAGTTTCAGGCCCGATGCATAGGTCAGGGCCCTTCCGTGGAGACCGTGCAGGGCATGGACATTGAAAAAGGTGTCAAACAGGCCGGAGCAGCCGATGTCACTGACAATCACGGTTTTGTCGGCAGGGATGCCAAGAGAGACCAGGGCCTTGTCAAGGGATTTTGTGATCCGTTCGTGGGTGCA
>DATFJZ010000431.1:0-7179 GCA_035268945.1 Desulfobacteraceae bacterium
TCAGGAACTGCGGTCAAGTGTGTCCTCAAACAGCCTGATTTTTTTAACGCCTGGCAGGGAAAAAATCCTTATCTCCTTTGGTTCTCAAGTTCCAGCCGGGGCAAATCCACTGGGGGCTCTGACTCGGTTGTTTCATATAAAAAAATGATAATAAGGAGACCCTGACCCTCGTTTGCCCGTGCTAATTAAGATTTGTCAGCCGTTGGAGGTTCTCCCGGGCAAAGTCCAGTTCCGGGTCAAGGGCCAGGGCCATTTCGTAATGCTTGATGGCCTCTGCTGTGCTGCCAAGCTCTCTGTGGTTGGAGGCAATGCTGGCATGGTCAATGGCCGATGCGGGATTTAGGGCCAGCACCTTTTCAAAGCAGGCGACGGACCGTTTGTGCTGCTTGAGCATGAAATGGCAGAACCCCATGAGGTTGTGGATGTCCTCCCGGTCCGGATCCAGGGCAACGCCCTTTTCAAGGATGGGAAGGGCGTTTTCATACTCTCCAAGCTCTTTCAGGCTTACCCCTGTGTACGAGCAGATACTGGGGATGTCCTGGTCTCCCGGGTCAAGGGCCATGGCCGTCTTGAGGAAATCCAGGGCTTCTCTGGCATTTCCCGATTCCAGGGAACAGATGCCCCGGTAGAACTTTATGTAGTACCTGCCCGGCAGGGTTTTGTCCATGTGGGCCAGTTCTTCGGCAGCTTCTTCTGAAGGGCGGTTTTCATGGATGTGTCTGGCGGCAAACATGGCAACGCTGCTGTTGGCGGCCCTCTCCCGGAAGGATGTCCCTGGAACCATGGAGTAAAAGGCCGGAATGCCCAGGCGGGGGTCGGTGGTCTGTAAGGTGATCAGCTCCTGACCGTTTTTTTCCAGGGCCCGGGTGATGGCCCCTATCTCTTCTTTGATATTGGTGCTGGAGATGTCGGGCAGCTGGTCCAGCCGGAGCCACCTGGCTTTTCCTTTTTTTTGAGGGGCAATGAGATATTCCGCCTCCTTGAGGCTTTTGAATTTCGGCAGGCCGCTGGCCAGGTAGTTGGATGCGGTGTTGAAATCACCTGCCAGCTGGGCCACCTCCGTCAGGGCCCGGCTCATGGCTTTGTCAGGATTGGTTGCCGTGCCTGCGGTCCAGACCATTTCGCTTGTGTGGGGAAAGGTGGACGGGTCAAAGGCCAGGATGCCAACGGTTGGGATCCCCGTGTCAAGGGAAAAATCGGTGATATACAGCTCTACTCCGGCCTGGTTGAACTTGTCCACCAGTCCTCTGGTGGAGGGATTGGCAATGGATTCCGGGTCGATGAACAGAGGTGCCGGTCTGTTTTTATCGACAAGGGCCGACACATGGCGCTCCACAATTTCGCAGGCCCCCTGGCAGATGGCCTCTTCGTTGCCGTTGCCCGCAGACGAACCGTTGAATTCGTTGATCATGAAAAACCAGTCCAGGGGGATCAGCATCTCCCGGTTCCGGGTGATGTTGTATGCCTTTGCCCACTTGAA
This sequence comes from Desulfobacteraceae bacterium, assembly GCA_035268945.1. Taxonomy (GTDB): domain Bacteria; phylum Desulfobacterota; class Desulfobacteria; order Desulfobacterales; family Desulfobacteraceae; genus DATFJZ01. The sequence continues at coordinate 1,481 of DATFJZ010000431.1, forward strand.
TCGAATCCTGGAAAAGACCGTTTCCAGGGCTTCCAACTCTTCAGCTTCGGCCTGGTCGTCAACGGATTTTAGGATCAATTCAAAGGGGATGGCCTCATCCTTGACATTGGCATAGGTGTCGTATATGAAATTGGTCCGATCCTCCATGAACGAGTAGAGGCTGAACCGTTCGGCCAGCTCCATGACGGCGCTTGCCTCGGCAAGGGCAGGGGTGGTGCCCTTGCCCATCTGTTTTCTGGTGCGGGTCAGTCTTTCAGCATCATGGCCGCATAGGCTGAAATAGACGGGAATTCCCAGTCTGTTGTTGTCTATTCGCCGGGTCGTTTCCAGAATTTCAAGACCGGCTGCAGCACACTTCTCCTTGAAAATCGCCATGGTTTTTTCCGGGGAGAGGATCTTTTCGTGGTCTGTGCCGTCAAGTTTAAATGCATTCTTTATTTCAATTGACATGGTTTGAACCTTCAGGTCTGTACGGGTTGCCCATTGGCAAATACCCAGGTATGTAAAAAATATTTGACATTCTCTCGTTGTTGACTGTATACTAAGTGTTTGAACGAAAATTCACCCATCGGTTGCGGTGCTGGAAACGGTTACCAAATTATACGATCGGATCTCATGCCCTTTATGACACTCCGGTTTCCAAAATTTTCTGCGCCTTGCATCTGGGGCAGGTTTGTGAGCATCACTCCTCTCTGGGTCATACAACCACGGGGTTTTCGTTTAGACACTGCCGAAGCCTGTGCTTCGTTTAAAATTGTTTTTACAAAACCACAATTGTATAATAGTAACCGGGAATTTGCAAGGGTAAAGTTCATGGAAAGAAGAGCCAGTGTGCACCGCACCACAAAAGAGACTGATATACAGCTGGAAATAGACCTCGACGGATCAGGTAAGGTTGCCGTTGCAACCCAGATTCCCTTTTTCGATCATATGCTTACCCTTTTGGCGGTTCACGGTTTTTTTGATCTCTCCCTGACGGTTCACGGTGACATCGAGGTTGATTTTCACCATACGGTGGAAGATGTCGGTCTTGTCCTTGGCCGGGCTTTTTCAGAGGCCCTTGGCAGTCGAAGGGGAATCTGCCGTTACGGCACCGGTCAGGTGCCCATGGATGAAGCCTTTTCAAGGGTCAATGTGGATCTTTCCAACCGTCCTTTTCTCATCTACAAACTTCCTGAACCCATAAGGGTTTCAGGTCCCTTTGATGCTTACCTTGCCAAGGAGTTTTTTCGAGCCTTTTCCGTCCAGGGGGGGATGAACCTTCATATCCATGGGGAGTACGGGGAGAATGAGCACCACATACTCGAATCCCTGTTCAAGGCAACGGGGAGGGCCCTTCAGCGTGCCTGCGCGATGGATCCCCGGATAACCGGTGTTCTTTCAAGCAAAGGCGATTTGTAACCGGCAGTTGCGGATCATGGACCCCAATGAAGCCGGCGACCCTTTGATTGCGGCAGTCGGAACCATGGCGTTGCATGGTGATGCCGGAAAAAAGGCAATGCGCCCTGGGGCGCCCTTTGGCGGTTTATGTATCATATTGCAATGGCAGAGTGTTGACATTTAAGCACCAATAGTTATTTTGTGTTTCAATCTATTACTCGATGATCCAGTTTCTTATGGGATAACCGACCAATCCTTGGGGGCGGGGCTATTCTAAAAACGGGATCATCCAGTGTTACCTTTGCTTTTGGAGTTTTTATTCCCTAATACATGCTTATTCCTGAAGATAAAATTTCAGAGATCCTGAACAGGGCCGATATTGTTGATGTCGTATCAGACGCTGTTGCCTTGAAAAAGTCGGGTCACAATTATTTCGGAGTGTGTCCTTTTCACAGCGAAAAAACCCCCTCTTTTTCTGTCAGCCCTCAAAAACAGATATTTTACTGTTTCGGATGCGGTGCCGGGGGCAATGCCTTTTCGTTTTTGATGAAGCATCATGGGCTTGTCTTTCCCGAAGCCGTCAAGATGCTTGCCAGGAAGTACGGCATTGAGGTTGAAACAGAGACCATGGATCCTGGGGTCAAGAAAAAAATGGCCTTCCGGGAGGGGCTTTTCCGGCTCAACCGCAGGGTCAGTGAGCATTATTTTCAAACGCTTCAAACCAGCAACAGGGCCAGGGCGGCCCGGGAGTATCTTGCCGCCCGGAAAATCAGTCAGGAAACCATTGATCGCTTTCGGATCGGTTATGCCCCTGATGCCTGGGATGATATGGTCACCTTTTTCCGGAAGCTCAAGCTTGGCAGACGTCTTGCCGAGGCCTCGGGTCTGGTGGTGCCCAGAAAAAGGAAAAACGGGTATTACGACCGGTTCAGGAACAGGGTCGTGTTCCCCATTTTTGATGTGAACATGCAGGTGGCGGGCTTTGGGGGAAGGGTGATGGACGATGCGGTTCCCAAGTACCTCAATTCCCCTGAAACCCCTGTGTACAATAAAAGCAGGATTCTTTACGGCCTTCACCAGTCAAAGACCGCCTGTCGTCAAGAGGGGGTTGTTTATATTGTTGAGGGGTATTTTGATTTTCTCTCCCTTTACCAGCACGGGGTGAAAAATTCCGTGGCAACCCTTGGCACGGCTTTGACCGACGAGCATGTCAGGGTGCTGAAAGGGTATGCGTCAAAGATGGTGCTGGTGTTTGACTCGGATACAGCCGGGGTCAATGCTGCCAGGCGGAGTGTGGGAACATTTGTCCGCCAGGGGGTGGAGCTTGGCATCCTTGTGTTGCCAAAGGGAAAAGATCCGGATTCCTTTGTGTGTGAACACGGCAAAGCCGCCTTTGAAGAGGCCGCGGCCGGGGCAATGGCGGTTATTCCCTTTCTTACCGAGGTAGCCCTTGAAAAGCACGGCCTGTCCATTGAGGGGAAGATCAGGGTGCTGGACGACATTAAACAGAGCATTGCAGGGGTTGAGGACAGCGCAGCCAGGTCTTTGTATGTAAGGGAAATTTCCCAGCGCCTTGGTCTGGATGAAAATGCGGTCCTGGAAAAGGTGAGAACCGCCGGTGTCGGCATCACCACTGCCGACGGTGAATCCCAAAGCCGGAAAACCGGGGAGCTTGAATCGGACAAACGGGAGAAGCAGATGCTCTCTTTGATGATCCAGGACAGCACCGTCAGGGAAGAGATCCGTAAAAAAAATATTCTCGACTATTTTTTTTCTGAACGGTTACGGCGGATTGGCAATCGGGTGGAGCGGTGTGACAGGCAGGGTTCCTTGCTGGCTGCGGATCTGATGTCTTGCCTGGAAAACAGTGAAGACCAGGAACTCATCGCCTCCCTTGCCATGATGGAAGTACCCGGGGTGGACAATCTCCATGAAAAGTCCGTCTCGTTAATGAACAGAATTGTCAAGATTAGAAACAAGCGGGACAACCGTCTGGCAGATAAAATAAAAAAAGCGGAACAGGGTGGTAATTCTGAACTTTCATTGGAGCTGCTTGCCAAGCGGCAGATGGAGGTTAGGAAATTGCACGGATATGAAAAATAAAAAGCCTTTGGGGGGCATTGTTTATGGCAGCAGAATCGGTTGAATCCAGGGGGAATGAGACTGTTTCCAAAGAGGTGTTGAAAAAATTGATTGCAAAGGGGAAAAAACAGGGTTGTCTCTCCTATTCCGAAATTAATGAAGCCATTTCTGATGATTTAAAATCTTCTGACCAGATTGATGATATCATGGTGATGTTCAAGGAGGTCGGAATAACCCTTGTCGACTCGGAAAAGGACAAGAAAAAGGTTAAAAAACCGTCCGCCGACCAGAACAGCCAGAAGAAAAAAACATCCCGGGCCCCATCCTCGAAAATAGAAAACAGCGACAGCGAGGGGAAGAGCCGGTCAGAATCATCGGGTGCCAAGTCGGCTAAGGCCGGTGAGGGGCAGAGGGGTTCCGTTGCCAAGGCTTCTGCTGCTGATATGGAGTTTGGTACGGTTACCGATCCGGTGAAAATGTATCTCCGGGAGATGGGTATGGTGACCCTTCTCAGCCGTGAGGGTGAAATCGAGATCGCAAAAAAAATAGAGGCCGGGGAGCATGAGGTCCTGAAAGCCATGCTGGCAAGTCCTGTGGCCGTGCAGAGCATTATCAATCTCGGCACCAACATGGAACTGCAGCAGGAAGAGGGTCATGAGCCCCGGCTCCGTGCCAAGAGTGTGCTCAGGGATGTGGACGAGAGTTACGGCCTGGTTGATGAAAGGGCAAGGGTGGACAAGTTCATGGAGGCCATTGCCGCCATCAAGGAGCTCCACGCTGAAAACCAGGAGAAGAGGGATCTGATCATGGCTGGCGGGCAGGACCCTGCCCAGGTCAGAAAGATACGCACGGCCATTCGAAACAACAACGAAAAGATCTACAACCATCTCAAGGGCTGGCGCTTTGAAAACAAGGTGACAAAGAAGATAGAAAAGAGGATACGTTCGGACATAAACTGGTTTGAAACCATGGACGACCTCCTCAAAGATTGCGCAAAGATGTTTAAGCTCAAAAAAGACGACATGCTGGCAAAACTTGACAATGAACAGGAGTTTGTGGCTTTGGTGACAGAACGGTGCAACATCTCCCGGGAACGGTCAGGGGTTCTCCACCAGGATCTCTGCTCACTGAACAGCCAGGTCAAGATGAAAAAGAAAGAGCTCAAGGGGGATGCCGTCTCCCTGAAAAAGATCATAAAAAGTGCTGATAAGGGCCGGTTCTGGGCAAAGCACGCCAAGAGCGAACTGGTCAGGGCCAACCTCCGGCTGGTTGTCAGTATTGCCAAAAAATACACCAACCGGGGCCTTCAGTTCCTTGACCTCATCCAGGAGGGGAATATCGGGTTGATGAAGGCCGTTGACAAGTTTGAGTACAGACGGGGATACAAGTTCAGCACCTATGCCACCTGGTGGATTCGACAGGCTATCACAAGGGCCATTGCCGACCAGGCAAGGACCATACGCATCCCTGTTCATATGATTGAGACCATCAACAAGCTGATCAGGACATCCAGGTATCTCGTCCAGGAGATGGGCAAGGAGCCGTCACCGGAAGAGATCGCGGAAAAGATGGAAATCCCCCTGGACAAGGTCCGGCGGGTGCTGAAAATCGCCAGGGAGCCCATTTCCCTGGAGACCCCCATCGGGGAAGAAGAGGACAGCCACCTCGGGGATTTCATCGAAGACAAGAAGTTTTCCCAGCCGTCTGAGGCTGCCATCAACCTCAACCTTGCCGAGCAGACCCGTAAGGTTTTGGCAACGCTGACTCCCCGGGAGGAGAAGGTGCTGCGCATGCGGTTCGGTATCGGAGAAAAGGCCGACCATACCCTGGAAGAGGTTGGCAAGGATTTTACCGTGACACGGGAGCGGATCCGGCAGATCGAGGCAAAGGCGTTGCGGAAACTGAGGCACCCCACACGGAGCCGGAAGCTGAAAAGCTTTATGGAGAACTGATACTCGATGACAGCTGCCGCTCAAAACCGCTGCGGGCAAAACCCGGATCGGCTGCCTCTGCAACGGCCTTTCATGCTTCGTTGTGCCTGACAGGGCATGTTGGTTTATGGGAATCTGATATTGATTTGAGATTTGGTGCTGATACTTTGTGATTTTATTATTGACATTTTGGAGAAAAAAGATATACTTTCCAAGTTTGTTTGTGGGAAGAGGGCCCATAGCTCAGTTTGGCAGAGCCACCGGCTCATAACCGGTCGGTCCCTGGTTCGAATCCAGGTGGGCCCA
>DATFJZ010000432.1:0-3581 GCA_035268945.1 Desulfobacteraceae bacterium
GGAAAAGCCGGGCTGTTTGAACTGGCCTCCAGGGGAACAATCTTTCTTGACGAAATTGGAGAACTCCCCTTTCACATCCAGGCCAAACTCTTAAAATACCTCGACGACCATGAGGTAATCCCCCTGGGGGGAACCGTGGCCAAAACCATAAAATGCTCTGTCATAGCTGCCACCAACAGGGACCTTGAGGCCGGTGTCATCCAAAAAAGTTTCAGGCTCGACCTGCTCTACCGCCTCAACACCTTTACACTGAACATCCCTCCCCTTCGCAAACGGCCGGAGGACATCCTGGAACTTGTCAAACATTTCCTGGACAAGTACAACAAAAAATACCGCCGAAGGGGCAAGATCAGTTCCGAGGCCCTGGAAAGAATCCTTTCCTACCACTTTCCCGGCAATGTCAGAGAGCTGATCAACATCGTAAAAAAAGCCGTGGTGATGAGCGAAAAAAAAGTCCTCGATCAATTCATCACAGGCGCCATCCTCAACCCGGGGAACCTTTCACAACCTGATCGGGAAAAGCGGGCATCCCTGACCCTGCCTGAACGTCTGCACAGGGAAGAAAAAAAAATAGTGGAACAGGCCGCACAGGAATGCAGAACAACAAGGGAGATGGCCTCATTTCTCGGCATCAGCCAGCCAGGGGTTGTGCGCAAGTTAAAAAAGCATCAGATCCGTTTTTCCAGAACAAGACACTAATTCCGCCACAAGGACAGGATTCATTTTTGAATCAAAATCGACACAACCAACTGATTATTTGGCTTTTTTTAAAAAAACTTTTTGATTCGTTTTGTAATCAACCGATTTACCAATACTTTCAGCATATTAAAAATAAACCTGATTCATCTCTGAATCAAACCCAAAATTCCCCCTTCCCCTTCCCGGCAGAATAAGCCATGGTTTCAGCGTGTTAAAATAAATACCATCTGCGGCACGACTTTTGCTTTTATCTATTACGTCAAAAAGTAGAAACCTCGAAAATTTTTTATATGAAACACTATATAAACCCACATGAGCAGCGTGCTCACAACAAAGGTGGGGTCGTAGACGCGGAGCCAAGTCGAATTAGAGGCAGCCGGTTCGGGATTTTGCCCGTAGCGGTTTTGAGCGGTAGCTGTGAGCACGGATGCTCAAGACAGCTGCCGCTCACCTCGGAGCAGCCCATGGACGGGCTGTGAGAATGAGCGTAGGGCAACATCCCGAATCGGCTGCCGGCGCACCACGACTTTCATATAAAAACAATTTCAAGTTTCTTGTTTCAACAACTTTGAAGATTGGAGCTACTATGACTATAAAAGAAAAATCGTGGAAACCATGGGTGCTTCTCTCGCCGTCCCTCACCGCTGTATTTCTTCTGCTGGTTATTCCAGTATGCTTTGTTTTTGTGTACAGTTTCTGGCTGAGGGCCCCTTCGGGCAATGATATCGCTGCCTTTCAGTTTGGCAATTACGCTAAATTCTTCGCCGATTTCTTTTACCCCTCCCTGATGATCAGGACCATCAGAGTTGCCCTGGAGACGGTTTTTCTCTGCCTTGTCATGGGATACATTCCCGCCTACTTTTTCTACCGGACCGAATCGCGGTTAAAACCGCTGCTCATGATCTTTATCATGCTCCCCTTCTGGATCAGTTTTATCATCCGCACCTTGAGCTGGATCAATATCCTCGGGGATTCGGGACTGATCAACCATGTTTTAATGGAAACGGGAATCATCTCCTCCCCCTTTGCCATGCTTTACAACGAAGCCGCCGTTCTCATGGGGCTGCTGCAATACCTGCTTCCCTTCATGATCCTCAACATCTATGTCAGTCTGGACGGCATTGACAAGAGCCTGACAGAAGCGGCAAAATCCCTTGGCTGCACCGAATGGCAGGCGTTCAGAGAGGTGACCCTCCCCTTGAGCCTCCCCGGGGTGAGCGCCGGCTGCCTTCTGGTGTTTGTTCTCACCTGCGGCACCTACCTGCCCCCCATGATCCTCGGAGGGCCGGGCAATGACATGATCGCAAACCTCATATTCAAACGGATCGTCGGCACCCTGGACTGGCCCTTTGGGTCGGCCATCAGCACCATTCTCATGGGCCTGATCGTTATCATTGTCTACACCTACAACCGTTACCTGGGCATTAACCAGCTGTTTAAAAGTTTAAAATAGAGGTGGTGAAATGAAATTTTTATCTGGATGGTCCCTGATCAAACTGTACACCCTGCTGGTATATGTCTGGATGTTCACCCCCATCGTTGCGGTGGTCCTCCTCTCCTTCAACCCCCAGCAGTTCGGCTCCTTTCCCATGGAGGGATTCAGCTTCAAATGGTACATCAAGCTTGCCCAGAATGAAACCATTCTCATCGCATTCAAGAACTCCCTTGTTCTCGGTTCGCTGACGGCCCTCATCGCAACCACCATAGCCATTCCGGCTGCCATGGCCTTTGTCCGGTACGATTTCCCCGGCAAAGAGACATTGAACACCCTGCTTCTCTCCCCCATCATGGTTCCCGAAGTGGTCCTGGGAGTCTCCCTGCTGCTGTTCATCCGGTGGCTGCAGATGCCGAAAAGCTTTGCCCTGCTGCTAATGGGCCATGTGGTCCTCACCATTCCCTATATTCTCCTTGTGGTGCAGGCAAGGCTTGTGGGCATCAAGCGTGAATATGAAGAAGCAGCCCTCTCCCTCGGGGCAAGTCCCTTCCAGACTTTCATGCAGATCACCTTCCCCTTGCTTGCCCCGGCGATCTTTGCCGGCATGCTCTTCTCATTTACCATTTCCTTTGATGATGTCACGGCAACACTTTTCTGGGCAACGGCCCAGAACCAGACCGTACCGGTGAAGATCTTCAGCATGCTGAGAAACTCCATCAGCCCTGAAATCAATGCCCTGGGCGCTGTGATGATCGTTTTGACCGTCTCCCTTCCCCTGGCGGCAGGCTATATCTCACGAAAATTTGCCAGGGGAGAATAAAATTGACAACCCAATGACGTTCAGGTGCAGTGCCTGCAACGCTTAACCTATTATCCCATGAAGGAGGCAGAAAACCATGAAACGAGCACTTCACAAAAACATCGATGAGACCCATGCCAAATTTCAAAACGGAAAGATCTCCAGGAGAGACTTTGTCAAATACCTCGGCGTGGCCGGTGCCGCCGCAGGCCTTGTGGGGGGTCCCTTCGGCCTGGCATCCAAAGCTTTTGCCAGGGACAGCATAACGGTCCATTCCTGGGGCGGAACAACCTCCGAGGCCCTGAGAAAGTATGCCTTTGATCCCTTTACCAAGGCCACCGGCACCAAGGTCGTGGACGCCTCCTTTGCCGGCAACACCACCTTTTTAACCCAGGTCAAGGCTTCTTTCCCGCCGGGCGGCGAGTTTAACATCGCCCACTTGAGCGCCGTGTACGACTATGCCACCTACACCGATCTCGGTTTCGGGGTGGTTCTGGACGAGAGCAAGATACCCAACCTGAAAAACGTCATGCCCAAGATGACCGAAACCTTAAAGGGGATTTCCAGCGGCACCCTCTCCGGCGTGCCCTTTGATCTTGGCCAGACCGGTATTGCCTACAACACCAACGAGATCTCCAAAGAGAAGGC
>DATFJZ010000433.1:0-3568 GCA_035268945.1 Desulfobacteraceae bacterium
CTGATCATCTGGCTGAGCCGCTCCATCACCGGCCCCATTGGGGCGTTTACCCGAAAAATCCAGCATGCATCCAGGGGGAACCTTGACGTGCGCATCCCGGACACTTTTCCCGGAGAAATCGGGGGGCTGGCCGGTTACTTCAACCAGTTCATGGAAGAGCTCTCTGCCAAGAACGACAGGCTTGAATCTGAAATGAAAGAGAAAAAAACCAGGGAAGAAGAGATAAGAATCCTGGCAAAATTCCCCGATGAAAACCCCCACCCGGTGATGCGGGTGACCAGGAAGCACAGGCTCTCCTATTTCAACGATTCAGCCGCCAAGACCCTTGAGAACTTTGACCTCAAGCTGAAAGGCAAACTGCCGGACCATTTCTCTTCACTGCTGGAGAGGGCCTTTAAAACAGGGCGGCCGGTGGAGACGGAATATTCAGACAATGGAAGCACCTTCGCCTTTACCCTCTCCCCATACCAGGATATCGCATCGGCTTATATCTACGGTAAGGAGATCACCGCACAAAAGGCCTATGAATCGCTGCTTGTGCTTTCAGATGCCTTTTTTCAAAATTCCATTGAGGGGATATGCATTACAGACACCCACGCCAATATTGAAAGAATAAACCCCCTTTTTACCGAGATAACTGGTTATAGCGAAGAAGAAGTGATCGGGAAAAAACCGAGTATCTTAAAGTCTGACAAGCACGATGCCGAGTTTTACCGGAAAATGTGGCAGCAGATCAAAAGCAGGGGGCAGTGGTCCGGGGAGATCTGGAACCGGCGGAAAAACGGACAGGCCTATCCTGAATGGCTTTCCATCTCCGCCATTCCAGATAAAAATGGAAATGTCATCAACTATATCGGTATTTTCCATGACATCACCGAATCTGTTCTCAACAAGGAGAAACTCCATTACCAGACCTACCACGATGCCATCACAGGGCTTCCCAACCGGAAGCTTTTCACCGACGTCATCGAGCGGAACATCAACCTCTCCAGGAAAAGAGAGGAGACGTTTGCCCTGCTCTTCATTGACCTCAACAATTTCAAGACCATCAACGACACCCTGGGGCACATAACCGGCGACAGGCTGCTCCACCTCCTGGCGGAGAACCTCAAGGAGAATGCGCCGGAAGAGATGGTCATCGCACGCTTCGTCGGAGACAAGTTCATTGTTTTTGCTCCGGAAGCAAAGGACCAGAACTGGATCATGAAAAAGGCTTCGGCCATCCAGAACATCATCCAGGGGCCCTATCAGATAAACGAGCGGGAGATCTTCTGCAACTCCAATATCGGGATCTCGATTTTCCCCGAGGATGGCGACACGGCGGAAGTGTTGATCAAAAATGCTGAAATGGCCATGTTCAGAGGGAAAAATACCGGCAAAAGGGGCATCTCATTTTTCACCTCGTCCATGGATGAGGTTGCCGCTCAAAGGCTTGAAACCGAACAGAACCTTGCATCCGCCCTCTTGAACGGGGAATTTGAGCTCTACTTCCAACCCAAGGTATCCCTTTCAACGGGTGGGATATCCGGAGCCGAGGCCCTCATCCGGTGGATTAAGGGTAGTGAGATCATCTCGCCGGCCCTTTTCATTCCAGTGGCCGAAGAAACCGGTTATATGGTGCCCATGGGCGAGTGGGTCATGAAGACGGCCTTTGAAACGATCAGCCGCTGGAACAGGCTTGGTCACAACGGCCTTACCATGGCGGTGAACCTCTCCGGAATTCAGTTCCAGGATCCGGAACTCCTTGACAAGATAGAGGTTTTTTTCAACGAGACAGGGGCGAATCCCGAATCCCTCAAATTTGAGATCACGGAAAGCGTTGTGATGTCGGATCCGGCCCTGGCATCCCGGGTCACTGCCAAGCTCAAGGAGATGGGCAGTGAAATATCCATTGACGATTTTGGCACCGGGTACTCTTCCCTTGGATATCTGAAAAAATTTCCCTTTGACGAGCTTAAAATAGACAAATCCTTTCTTGACGACTTTCCCGGATCCAACGAAGATCTCTCCATTGTCAAGTCCATCCTCTCCCTTGCATCCAACCTTGATCTCAAGGTAACCGCCGAGGGGGTGGAGACGAAACAGCAGGCAGACATGCTGAAAAGGCTGAAGTGTGATGAAATTCAGGGCTTTTACTTCAGCAGGCCCGTCAGAGAAGAGGCGTTTCTCTCGCTTGTGGCATCGAAAAAGAACCTGGGGGAAATCTCCCCTGTTTAATTTTATCCGGCTCCACCTCAACAAAGAATGCCAGATCGACCCGTCCTGACCTAAAACAAACGAGTCCTTGCCATCAAAGGATCAGGGCGTCCACTTTTGCTTCGATGGTGTTGCACATGGCATTGAAGGCGCCCTCATCCATGTCGCCGGGTTGGTTCAAATCCCAGCAGACCTGCTTTGCCGAGGGAAACGCCGTCAGCGAAACGCTTTTATCCATGGCCACCACGATATCAGGGGCGAGATGGCCTGTGGCGGTTTCCACGGAGACCGGCCTTTGAAATGCCGTGTCAATGCCCCGCTTTTTCATGGCCCGGACCATCGTTTTGTCAAGTCCCTGTCCGGGGTCTGTTCCCGCAGACGTCACCTCGAACCTGTCGCCGGCTTTGAATTTTGCAAAGGCCGCTGCAGCAACACTCCGGCAGGCACCGTCCCGGCCGGCAAACAGAATGCAGGGCCGATTTTCAAAGGGGGCAAAGAGATCGTCTGCCGCCTGCTGCAGTTCATCAAGAACCGTGGGGTGGGAGACCATTTCTTTCCTCTTTTCCATCTCCGGGTAGGTCAGGGCGCCGGCATATTGGGCATCAATGGCGTCAAAAAAGTATTTGGCCGTCAAATGGACCCCGTCAAAGAGCCTGGGGGCCTTTGAGCCCCCGGCAGAGAGGAGAAATCCCCGCCTGGTGGGAGCGCCCGGATCTTTGAGTTTCAAGCGGTATTTCCTGGCCCAGAAGACCTGGCAGCGATCCACCAGGGCCTTGAGCTGGGCGGAGATACCAAAGAAAAAAACCGGGCTGGCCGCCACCACAATATCTGCCCGGCGAATCAAACCGTAGATCTGTTTCTCCATGTCGTCGGATATGGGGCAGAACCCGGTCTTTTCACAGGCAGTGTACTCCCTGCAGGGATGAATCTCCCCCTGGCAGGCATCGACGACATCGATGTGCGCCCCTTTTTTTTCAAGTAGATCCAGAAACGTGGTTAACAGGAAATTCGTCACCCCCTTCTTCCTCGGGCTTCCCTTGAGACCGACAACATGCATGGCATTCCCTCCCCTGTCAATGGCCGGCCATGGACCTTTTGCGCCGGACCGTTGTTCAATTGGATTCTCTTGTAAAATATGCACCCATTGCCACAACATACTTCATTTTCTTATTTGGTAGATATAACCAAACAACCAGCCATTGTCAAGGAGGTGACCGGCGATTCTGCTTATCCATGGGAGTAGGGCTTGTTTACAACCGTGAATGGATTAGGGCTATTCCTTACGGAACTTACACCGACAGCTTTTTCCATTTAAGGATGTGCGCCACCACCATGCCGATGATGAACCCGGCGGCCAGATTGGATGCAAGGG
>DATFJZ010000434.1:0-3726 GCA_035268945.1 Desulfobacteraceae bacterium
GCAAGCTGTGAGTTCATGGTAACGGTGAAGGTGTAGGGACACAACAGGCTTGCCTCGTCCACATAGGGGTTCTGGAAGGTCGAGTTGTTGGTGTGGAGAATGTCCCTGTAGGAGAAGGCCAGCAGGTCGAACTCGTTGTCAAGCTCCTTGTGGGAGGTGGGCCAGAACCAGTCGGGAAGCGGGGTGTACTGGGCCGTGTCCAGTTCAAGCTCAAAACCGGTCTCCTCGATGATCGACTCCACTGCCTGGCGATCGCCAATGAGAAACTCCATGTAGACCGGGCACCTGGAGGGCACCTCCCAGCGCCAGTAGACATCCTCGATGGGCTTGTGCCAGGTGGCATACCCCTGCTGCTCCACCTTTTCCTTGTCATCCCCGTAGATCCAGCGAAGGAACCGGTCCCCGATCTCCTTCCAGGTGAGCTTTTCACCGGGTTTCAGTTTCAGCGCTTCGTCTTCAACACTGTAGTAGTTGTTGAGGATCTCGTGGAACTTGTCAAGCACCCCCACCCGGTGGGCCACTTCCAGGTAGACATCCATGAAGAAACGGCTCTCCCCCACCGGATCGGCCACGGGTTTCTGCATGTGGACATACCAGTCTTCATAGGAAGGGCTGCCGCTGAAGAAGAAGGCATCGATCTCGCTGGACCAGCAGTCCTTTTCAAGGTAGCTCACATCCGGCAGGATAATGTCCCCCACGGCCTCGTCGGTCTCGTTGGACCAGATATCGATCTGGACCACGAACATATCCTTGAAGTATTCCACCGCGGCGCTCCAGTCCGCCTGGCTGATGATGAAGTTGGCGGCTATCCCGAACACCATCTCGGGTTTTGCTCCCATGCCGAACTTTTCGTGGATGTAGTCCCGCTCCTTGACATAGGGGATATGGGAGAGGGTGGAGTGGGTCCAGAAATCCACGCACCCGGCGTTCTTGCAGGGAACCGACGGGGTGTGGGGGGGCCAGGGCATGTGGGAATAGAACACCGCAGGAATCAGCACGCCGTCGGGCCCCACCTTGGGCATCCGCTCGTACTGGCCGCCGGGGTATTTGCGCCGTTTTGACGGCCAGCCCATGGTGCCGCCGGGCACGTCCTCTGCCCCCACCAGCTGGCTTAACAGGTCAATGGCCGCCACCTGGTGAATGCCGTTGGAGTGGCCCTGGGCACCCCGGAAGGTGACCGACGAAACCGGCCGGAAGGGAAAGTTCTTGCCGTCGATGGTGATGGTGCTGCCGATCTGGGCATGGTCCACCCACTCCTTTGCGATCTTCACAATGGTTCCCACGGGAACGGTGCTGATCTCCGATGCCCACTGGGGGGTGAACTGCTTGAGATGCTCTTTCAGGGCTTCAAAGCAGGGTCTCACCGGTTCTCCCTGGTAGGAAAACTCCCCTTCCAGGGCAAAGTCCTCCCACGCCGCAATGGACGGGTCGTCAAACGCCTTGATGGTCTGTTGGTTTTCATCGTACACCAGGGGCTTGTTTGACGTTTCATCCCGGACAAAGGTGCCGTCCTCGCCGATGAGGTAGACCAGGTTGGTCTTGGCTTTCAGATAGGTGGTGTCATAGATCTTGAGGGTGTTGAGGATATAATTGGCCATGGCAAGGCCCACGGCCGTATCCGTCCCCGGCAGGATGGGCACCCACTGGGTGGCCTTTCCCCCGGCAAAATTGCCCATGGGGTCGAACACGATCTCCTTTATGCCGCCCCTGACCGCATCGGCCCTCAGCCTGGCGTTGGTCATGGCCGAGTGCCCCGAGCCGGTGCCCTTGCTCGATCCCCATTTGAGGACATACTGGGTGTACCGCCAGTCCGGGGCAATGGACCAGGCGCCGTGGATCAGGCCGCCGAGCATGTGGGCGGCATTGCCGCAGTGAAGGCTCCCCCCGCCGATGATGAAATTGCCGTTGTCCTCCACCCCAAAGGCCTTGGCATAGATATAGGGATGGTTGTGGGGACCGTCGCTGGCCCGCATGGTCTGGTTGGTGAACATGATCTTGTTGGGATCGTCCTCCATGATCTTTTTCATCCGGGTGGCGATCTCGTCCAGGGCCTCCTCCCAGGAGATCTCCTTCCACATGGGGTCCACCCCGATCCCCTTTTCCGGATTGGTCCGGCGCAGGGGTTTTTTCAGCCGGTTGGGGTCGTGGTAGTACATCAGCCCGGCAACCCCCTTGCCGCAGAGCCCTGCTCCGACACCGCCCATGGTGCTCTCCTTGATGCCTTCGATCTTCACAGGCACCCCGTTGACCACCCGGACCCTGGCGGCACAGCCGCAATAGCAGACACCGCAGGTGGTGTTCACCCATTTATCTTCCCATATCTCATCTGTTTTGTATGTCATTGTTCCCCCTGTCATTCCAGTTATTCTAACTCAACGAACACCGAAAGTTGAATATTCTAATTTTGACCGAGCTTTCCGGCTTGTGCGTTATCCACCGGGATTACCCGTACCATCCATCCAGCTGCTGCCATCGGGATAGACGAGGCCTGGCTTGTTTTACGGTACCCATCCCGCTGATATCATCCAGCTTTAATCGATATAATAGACAGAGGGTTCCGTGCCGAATTCCGGCCGCAGCGGTTTTCCGTTCTTTTCCATGATCAGCCTTGACACACTGCTCTCCGGGTCATCCAGATCGCCAAAGGTCCTTGCCCCCACGGGGCAGGCAATCACACAGGACGGCGTTGCCTCGTCGTCCTCACCCGGTGTCAGGCCCTTTTGGATACCGCCGTCGATCCGTTCAGCACAAAAATTACACTTGATCACCGTTCCCTCCTGGAAGGGATAGAGCTTCTCCCCGATGAGCTCAAATTCCGTTTTGCCCTGGCCGGGAAAATACTCGGCCTCCTTGAGTTTTTCGTCAAAATAGGTCCGCTGTTGGTAGGGGCAGCTGACAACACAGGCACGGCAGCCAACGCACTGGTCATAATCCACCATCACCACCCCGTCCTCCCGTTTAAACGAAGCCCCGGTGGGGCAGGCCTCGACACAGGGAGCATCCTGGCAGTGGTTGCACAGCACTGGATAGATCAGTTTCCGGCTGGTGGGATATCGCCCCGATTCGCCGATGAGCACCCGGTTCCAGAAAACTCCGGGAGGAAGAAAATGTTCCTCTTTGCAGGAGATGGAACATCCCCAGCAGGCAATACATCGTTTCACGTCAATAACCATTCCCCATCTTGGCATAACAGCTCCTATACAATTTAAAAGGTTACTGTCCTTGCACAGCAATGTTCATAGTGACCATCCCTTCAGCAAAAAAGGGCCGGGCCAGAATTGCTGGCTCTTGCAGGCAGTTCATCTTGATTTAAACGGTGTGAATCGCAACTTCGCTGAATCCCCTCTCCACGCACAGGGCATTGGCCCGGCGTTTTTTCCCCTGGAAATAGTCTCCGAGGCTTTCCACCAGGGGATCGAGATCAACAAGGCCGGTTACCCTGGCAAAGGCCCCGAGGATACAGGTGTTGGGCAAAGGGATACCGATCTCTTCCTGGGCAATGGCCGAGGCATCGATGATGCCCGCCCTTGCCAGGTTTTCATGGGAAATATCCAGGGCGCCTCCATGGTTGAGCACCATGGTACCGTTGGCCGCCAACCCGTCAAACACCCGGGGAGAGGCCCGTTGGCTGGAATCCAGGACAACCAGAACATGGGGGTTGTAAATCTGGGTCTTCTCCCGGATCGGTTTGTCGTCAAACCGTCCAAAGGCCGTGACAGGCGCCCC
>DATFJZ010000435.1:0-15592 GCA_035268945.1 Desulfobacteraceae bacterium
TGTCAACACCATGACGAAACATTTTAAATAATTTGTCGAAAATAATTAAATAAGAGATGAAAACGTTCTTATATCAAACCCAATTATTGTTTTTTAGGCCCTTCTTGTATTTTTTCTAAACACTGCCAGGACTGCACTCAACCACTTTTAGCATATCATAAAGCATAGCGTTATCTCTAATATCTACATAACATCGGTATGAAATTTGCTTTCTACTAATATAACTCAATGTAAATTGAACTCTTAACTGGGGAGCATAATCATGTCAGATTCAAGACTTTTTGGATATACTTCGAGGCTGATGGGCCAAGCGCTGAATGTCTCTGCAAAAAGACACAATCTTATCACGGGCAATGTTGCCAATGTGGATACCATTGGCTATAAACCCAAAGATCTTGATTTTAATAAAACCCTCAAACGTGCAATGGGTGAAAAAGAACCGGATTATCTTGATAAAACACATCCTGATCATCTATCGCCAAATGATGAAAAGCCCTTTCACATGATTGGCGAAAATAGTGAAGATGTCGATATTCATCATCTTGATTCTGTCAATATTGATAGAGAGATGACGAATCTAGTGGAAAATAATATCAAGTACCGAACGATAGTAGAGCTAAAATTACGTAAATCGGCGATTAAAAGCCACGCTATTCAAGAAGGCGGGAGGTAAATAGCATTATGCACGGATATGTTCCGTAAATGTTCAGATATTTTCTGAGCAGAAAAAAAATCCGCTCTCTTAGAGCCAGGTATAAAATCAGTCAGACAGTGCTTGCCTCGTTGCTCAATACCAGCACCTCCTCCGTACGCCAATGGGAGACAGGTAACAAGCACCCCAGCGGTCCGTCACGGAAGCTCCTCCACCTGCTGGACCATAAAGGTCTTGGAGCCCTGCTTTGATAAGGCGGGGATACGACCAGAAAAGACGCTGCCAGAGCGATGGAACCAATTTTTCCTGATTATGATCTACCCGACGTTCGATTTTACAAACTCCACCTGTTCCGGCAGACACCGGGTTTGTCGATCATACTGTTTGACGATGGTTTTCCGGGCATTCTCCCGGATATCGGCCATGCGATCCGGATGATCCAGCACCCGGTCCACCTTTTCAACAATACCCTCGGGGCTGAAAAAATCGACCAGCAGGCCGTTCTCCCCGTCCCGGACCACCTCTTTCACAGGTTCCGTGTCAGACCCCACCACAACGCACCTGCAGCTCATCGCCTCCAGCATTATGGGTTATCGTATGGCACAATCATCACCATATGATTTTGATATTTATCAGCCTCGTAATCCCAAAGCAAGCGCTTACTATAAAAGGTTTCATTTTGTCAAACCACATACTTTCAAAAAGCCGCACAGAAAGCCCGGTCCCGCTCAAGCGATTTTGATCACAACGTCAGCCCTATCCAGCTCAATATGGCCCAGTTCCATGGCCATGTGTCTGGGATAAGGGCTGTTTTTCACCGCCTTTTTCAGCGCTTCGACATAGGCCGGGTTTACATTTTCCATGAGATCTCCTTTTTTCAGATTTAATATGCGAGTTAGATAACGTCCTTGCCTTTTCCTGTCAAGGGCGGTTTTCTCTGTTTGTCAGATGTTTAAGACAAAAAGGTCATCATTGCTCGGAGACCATGCCCGGCTTTTGCTAAAATAGATTTGACAATTGATGGTCTATTCTGGTAACTCTTACTGGTTTATGATACAGGTCTCGTTTGACACAAAACAGAGACTGGAACATTAATGATTCCACACACAGGGGAGCAGGATTCTGAATGTTAGAGTCCCTGCCACTTGAAAAGAGTAAAAATGGGTTACAGAATTGCAATCAACGGATACGGCAGGATCGGACGCTCACTTCTCAGGGCATTTTATGAATCAGAGGACAGGGGGGGGCTTGAAATTGCAGCCGTCAATGATCTTGCCGACATCGACTCCCTGGCTTACCTGACAAAATACGATTCCACCCACGGCAGGTTCCCGGGCAGGGTAACTCATCGGGGCGACACCATGTTCATTAACGATAATCCCGTCAGGGTCATCTCCGAAAGAAAACTATCCGAGCTGCCATGGAAAGCACTCAATATTGACGCCGTTATGGAGTGTACAGGAAGTTTCACAGACCGAAAAACAGCAGAAGGCCATCTCAAAGCAGGGGCAAAAAAAGTGGTCTTTTCCCAGCCAGCGGACCACCTGGATATTGATGCCACCATCGTTTACGGAATCAACCACAAACATCTCAAACGGGACTGTGCTGTCATATCCAATGCATCATGCACCACAAACGGCATCATCCCTGTGTTGAAAATCCTTGATGATGAGCTTGGCATCGACCACGGATTCATGACCACCATCCACTCGATGATGAACGACCAGCAGGTGATCGACTCCTTTCACCCAAAGGACCTGAGAATGTCCCGGAGTGCGGGGCAGTCCATTGTACCGGTTTCCACAGGACTTGCCCAGGGGGTGGGGAAAATCCTGCCCAATCTATCCGGACGGTTTGAATCGGCCTCCATCAGGGTTCCCACCATCAATGTCTCTGCCATTGACCTGACGGTTAGGGTTTCGAAAGACACGGACAGGGAGTTTGTGAACGCCATCATCAGAGAAGCGGCAGAGGGTTATCTCAAAGGAATACTGGGGTATACACAAGACCACCAGGTTTCCTGTGATTTCAACCATGATCCGCGCTCGTCCATCGTTGACGGCCTTGAGACCTTTGTTTCAGGAAACCGCATGGTCAGAGTGCTCTCCTGGTTTGACAACGAGTGGGGATATGCCAACCGAATGCTTGACACAACAAAGGCCCTTTTACACCTATAGCTGTTGTTTCAACGAAACCGCCCCATGGGCTGGGGTTGCTGCAACATTCCTGATGCCTTTCACCTGGACATGTTTTACTCTAAACACGGAATTTTCGTTCAAACTCTAAGAGAAGATCGGAGGCATCATCCTGGAAAAGCATGAACAATACGACGACCAGAACAGGGGAAAAAGGCCGGGAAAGTCGCCTTTGCGGTTGGGACTCTGCTGTGTTTTCAAGCAGGCGGATATCAAATTCAGACGGGCCACTGCCCGGTACCTGGAGAAATTTTCCAGGGCAGAGCAGTTGGAACGGCTGGGGGAGATCTGCCTGGCCAACGCCGTCAGCCTTAAAAAGGCCCTTGTTTTCTGCCGGGGCAAGGGCATCGGCGCCTTCAGGATCAACAGCCAGATCCTCCCCCTGAAAACCCATCCCAATGTCGGGTACGGCATTGAAGAGCTGCCCGCCGGGGATCTCATCGTTGAAAGCTTCCTGGATTGCGGCAGATTCAGCCGGACCAATGATATCCGCACCAGCTTTCATCCGGACCAGTTTATTGTTCTCTCATCACCCAACCAGGATGTGGTGAAACGATCCCTGGCAGATCTTGCGTATCAGGCCGAGGTGGCCGTCTGGGTTGGAGCGGATGTCATCAACATCCACGGCGGCGGGGTCTACGGGGATAAACCATCGGCCCTGGAACGGCTGACCCGGGAAATACGGCAGCTGCCGCGGCCGGTGGCAGAACGGCTCACCCTGGAAAACGACGACCGAAGCTACACCCCGGAGGATCTCCTGCCCGTCTGCCACAAAACCGGTATTCCCCTGGTTTACGATGTCCACCACCACCGGTGTCTCAAAGACGGCCTCACCATTGGCCAGGCCACCCGGAGTGCCCTGGCCACCTGGAACCGAGAACCCCTTTTCCACGTCTCCTCTCCCCTCAACGGCTGGTCAGGCCCGGATACGAGAAAGCACCACGATTTTATCGATCCGGATGATTTCCCCGAAACCTGGTCCGATCTTGAGATCACCGTGGAGGTGGAAGCCAAGGCCAAGGAGCTGGCCGTGCTGAACCTCATGGAGCAGTTGGAACAACGCTCTCTGTCTTAGGGATCAGATCCCCTGATCAGCCGAAACGCCCCGTGATATAGTCCTCGGTGAGCTTGTGCAGGGGGTTCAGGAAGATCTGGTCGGTAAGGCCGATCTCGATGAGATCCCCCATGTGGAAAAAGGCCGTGCGCTGGGAAACCCGGGACGCCTGCTGCATGGAGTGGGTGACAATGGCGATGCAGTAGTCCTCTTTCAGCTCATTGATCAGCTCCTCGATGCGGGCCGTGGCAATGGGGTCCAGAGCCGAACACGGTTCGTCCATGAGGATCACCTCGGGGTTCACTGCTATGGTCCTTGCGATGCAGAGACGCTGCTGCTGACCGCCGGAGAGTCCTGTGCCCGGCTGGTGGAGGATATCCTTGACCTCTTTCCACAGACCGGCCCGGCGTAAAGATTTTTCCACAAGGGCGTCGGTCTCGTCCCTGGTTTCCACCAATCCATGGATTCCCGGGCCGTAGGCGATATTGTCGTAGATGGATTTTGGAAAGGGATTGGGCTTCTGAAACACCATTCCCACCCGTGCCCGAAGGGGCACCACATCAATGGCCTTATCGTAGATATCCCGGCCTTCCATGGTAATGGTGCCGGTGACCCGGCACCCTTCGATGGTGTCGTTCATGCGGTTCAGGCACCGTATAAACGTGGACTTTCCGCATCCCGACGGCCCGATCATTGCCAGCACCTGATTGTCGCCTATATCCATGGAGACATCATTGATGGCCTGGATGTCACCGGAATTGTAGTACACATCGACATTCCGGCAGCTGATCTTGGGATCGTCCAGGCTGATTTCCCCCACGGTACGCCGGTCTTCCCTGTTCACAAGACTGGACGGGGTTTTCCGGGCAGAAAACGACGACTCGATATGAGAGTCGTTTTGATCAAAATTGCCTGACAATGCTGGTGTTTGAATGCTCATCGGTCATCCTGTTGTTTCGAATCGTTGATTCGTTGGTTGAAAATCCGGT
The DNA here is from genome assembly GCA_035268945.1 of Desulfobacteraceae bacterium. Classification (GTDB taxonomy): domain Bacteria; phylum Desulfobacterota; class Desulfobacteria; order Desulfobacterales; family Desulfobacteraceae; genus DATFJZ01. Next base: position 4,891 of record DATFJZ010000435.1, read on the forward strand.
GCCGGACAACCTCTGTCCGGCCCCGGCGGGCTTGTTATTTTAGAGGTCAGAGATCTTCAGCGGTTTCAGCTCTTTTACCGCTGTTGCAAACGCTTGCCTCTCCTTTGCGGGCATGGGAATCAGACCTTTGTCGGTAAGGTAGCCAAAATCCCCCCAGGCCTTGTCACTGGTGAACTCGGCAAGGTACTCCTTGATGCCGGGGATTTTGCCCACATGCTGTTTTTTCACGTAAAAGAACAGGGGACGGGAAACCGGGTATTCCAGGGCGGCAATGTTGTCAAAGGTGGGGGCCACTCCGTCAATATAGGAACCCTGGATCTTGTCGGTGTTCTGGTCGAGGAAGGAAAAACCGAATATCCCCAGCGCATCGGGGTTGGCATTGAGTTTCTGGACGATGAGATTGTCGTTTTCACCGGCCTCGATGTAGGCTCCGTCTTCGCGGATAGTATGGCAGATCTGCTTGTACTGGCCCTTGTCCTTTTTTTTCATGGCCTTGATGAACCCAAAGGTTTTTCCCCCGCCCTCCATGGCAAGCTCAACAAAGGCGTCCCGGGTGCCCGATGTGGGGGGAGGCCCGAGGACTTCGATATCCCTGGCAGGAAGAGCAGAATTCACATCTTTCCAGGTCTTGTAGGGGTTTTTCACCAGGGTCTTGGATCCTTTGGGATCGGGTACCCGGGCGGCCAGGGCCAGGAAGATGTCCCGCCTGGAAAGCCTCATGACCTTGGCATCCTTGGAATTGGCCATGACAATGCCGTCATAACCGATCTTCACCTCGATCACATCGATGCCTTTGTCAATGCATCGCTGAAGCTCGGATTTTTTAATTCTCCTTGAGGAATTGGTGATATCGGGGTGTTCCACGCCGATACCTGCACCAAAAAGCTTGTGCCCTCCACCGGAACCGGTGGATTCGATCTTCGGAGTCTTGAAATCCGATGTTTTTCCAAACTGTTCTGCAACGACCGTTGCAAAGGGATACACCGTCGAAGATCCCACAATACTGACGTAATCCCTTGCCAATGCGTTTCCTGCGGTGAGGAAAAAGGCCACTGCCAGGGCGGTCATAAACACTTTCTTCATTTTTTTTTCTCCTTAGTAAAACCAATCAATTAAATTAAATTAACACGACTTATACCAAACAAACACTTACCATCTTTTTTCAAGCTTCTTGCGGAGAAACACTGCCGCCGCGTTCATGGTCACCAGAAAGGCCAGAAGCACCATGATGGCGGCAGAGGTTCTCTCAAGAAACGCCCTTTCAGGGCTGTCGGCCCATAAAAATATCTGGACCGGCAGCACGGTGGAGGGGTCGGTAAACCCCGAAGGGATATCCACAATAAAGGCCACCATGCCGATCATCAGCAGGGGAGCGGTCTCCCCCAGGGCCTGGGCCATGCCGATGATGGTCCCGGTGAGCATTCCCGGCATGGCGAGGGGCAGCACATGGTGGGATATCACCTGGGTCTTGGAGGCCCCGATGCCCAGGGCCGCGTCCCGGATGGACGGGGGGACCGATTTCAGGGAGGCCCGGCTGGCAATAATAATGGTGGGCAGGGTCATGAGGGTCAGAACGATGCCGCCCACCAGGGGGGTTGACCGGGGAAGACCGAAAAAATTGAGAAACACGGCAAGGCCCAGCAGCCCGAACACGATGGAGGGAACAGCGGCCAGATTGTTGATGTTGACCTCTATAATGTCTGTCCACCGGTTTTTCGGGGCAAACTCTTCCAGATAGACAGCAGCCGCTACCCCCAGGGGGAACGAGAGAAGCAGGGTGACAAACAGGGTCAGAAACGAACCGACCAGGGCACCCTGAATACCGGCCAGTTCAGGCTCCCGGGAATCGCCGGCGGTAAAAAAAGCTGTATTGAATGCTTTTTTGATTCTTCCGTTCTCAATGAAATGGTCCACCCAGGCCAGCTGGTTATCGCTCATGCGGCGATCCTCCTGGGGACCACTGCGCTTGATGTGCCCCTTCATCAGCATGTCAACGTCATCATCCGCCGGTACCCACAAACGGATGCGCTTTCCGATCCGGCCGGGATCCTGGGCAACGACGTTTCTCAACTGGAAGGCGGCACCGGTGCTCACCAGGCTGAACAGCTCCCTTCTTTCCCCCCGGCTTGTCACCCGGGGAAAGGTCTCGATCAGGCTTTTTTTCACAATTGCCTGGTAATTGGCGTCATCCAGGTTTTCCCTGTCGATCATCAGAGGATCCAGGTACAGATCAAGCGCTATTTCAGTCTGGAGAAAGGCTGTATACCCGTTGCCGATGATACTGACAAAGAGAATTGCCAGGAAGGCAAGGCTTGCCAGAATGGCAGAGATGCCGTACATCCGAAACCGCTTTTCCGCCCGGTACCTTCTGGCAAGACCCCGGTTGACGATCTCCATGGTCGTGGGCGAAGCTGAGGTGGTTTTTTCTTCTGCTGTTTTCTTATTCATACTGCTCCCTGTATTTTCGAACCACGTATAGGGCAATGACGTTCAGAACAAGGGTGATGAAAAAGAGCATCAGCCCCAGGGCAAAAGCCGCAAGGGTTTTGGGGCTGTCAAACTCCTGGTCCCCCACCAGCAGGGTGACGATCTGAACGGTTACCGTGGTAACGGTTTTCAAAGGGTTCATGGTCAAATTGGCGGAAAGGCCGGCGGCCATCACCACAATCATGGTCTCGCCGATGGCTCGGGAGACGGCCAGTAATACCCCGCCAACGATGCCGGGTAGAGCGGCGGGAATCAGCACTTTTTTAATGGTTTCCGACTTGGTTGCCCCGAGGCCGTAGGAGCCGTCCCGCAGATCCTGGGGCACGGCGTTGATCACATCATCGGAAAGGGAGGATACAAAGGGAATAATCATAATACCCATGACAAGACCTGCGGCAAGGGCGCTTTCCGATGATACATCCAGACCCAGCCCTTCCCCAAAACCCCTTATGGCAGGAGCCACCACCAGGGCGGCAAAAAACCCGTATACAACCGTGGGAACCCCTGCCAGTATCTCGAGCAGAGGCTTGGTGACCGCCCTGAATTTCCGATTGGCATATTCGGAAAGATAGATGGCCGACATCAGGCCGATGGGAACGGCCACCGACATGGCAATGGCCGAGATCAAAAAGGTACCGGCAAACACGGGGATCGCCCCGAAGGCACCTGTGGAACCCACCTGCCCCTCACGAATGGCTATCTGGGGGCTCCACTTGAGACCCAGTATAAAATCGAAAAAGGGAACATCCTTGAAAAAGCGGATCGCTTCGTACATCACCGACAAAACAATGCCGATGGTGGTGAAAACGGCAATGGTGGAACAGAGGATCAGAACCACCTGAATCACCTTTTCCACATGATTCCTGGCCCTCAGGGAGGGGCGGATGATCCGGCGAACCACAAGGAGCCCTGCCATGGCCACGGAGATGGAGACAACCCCGAGGGCCATGCGGCTGATGTGTTGCAGCCGCAGATACTGGTCGGCTGCCGCCTGCATCTCCGGGCTGATCTCCCCGGCGACGATATTGCCCTGAACAAGGTTGAAAATATCGTTGAGAACCAGGTTTAAACTGCTCTGGGGAAGCTCCTGGATTCCGGCGGGGAGATGGGCCGTCACCATATCGGTGATGATGCCCGGCTCCAGCACCAGCCAGGAGGAAAAAACGATAAATGCAGGAATGGCGCACCACAGGGCGGTCAAGGTACCGTAATACCCCGGTCGGGAGTGAAGAGTGCCCGTACCGCCGTTTTTACGGGCCACACCAACGGCGCGCTCTCTGCCGAACCAATACCCGGAGACCGAAAGAATCACCAGGATTACCATCAAAAAGGAAGGACTCATACATCACCTTGTTTCATGTTCGCATCTCTGCTTGTTATCAATTCAATGTTCCAATGGGGCTTGTTGACCCTAACCCCTGCCACATGTATCGATCTCTGGCCCAACGGGGTTTACCTTATATTAGTACACCACGTATCCGTCATGTGACCGGCACTGCAGTAAATGTACGCCTCTTTTGTTAACATTGTGTTAGCACCACACTAGCATTGGTTTAAAAAACACCCCCTGCCTCTCATGCCGCCCTGGGGGAAATTGGTTTGAAACGATTGACAACACCGGCGGTAGCCTCGCCGGTGCTCTCGGTTATTTCACCGATATTTTTGATGTTCCGGACGTCGTTCTGTCCCCTTTGACCCATCCTGGAGAGCTTCTGCTTGGTCTCCCAAAGCAGGTGATCCAGGGATTCGGATATTTCCCGGGAGTAGGCATGCACGTTTTCAGCGATGGAACGGCTGTTTTCAGCGGCATCCTTGACACTGGATATCCGTCGGCACACCGACCGGCTGTCCTCTGCCGTATCATCCACATTTGATGCGATCTTGTCGGTAAAGGCCTGTTGCTCCCGTGCAGCGGTGGATATCAGAGCGCTTGTTGCGATAAGCTCCTCAATGCCCTTGTCAGTCTCCTGGGTACAGTCGATGATGGCCTGGCCTGCTTCCTGGATGGCGCCGACCTTGTCGGCAATCTCCTGATTGGCCTCTTCGGTCTGTGTGGAAAGGGCCCTTACCTCGGCGGCCACCACGGCAAACCCCTTGCCTGCCGAACCGGCCCGGGCCGCTTCGATACGAGCATTCAAGGCGAGAAGTTTGGTCTGGGAGGAGATATCCGTTACCATCTTGACAATCCCGTCTATCTCCTCCGAGGCTCTGTTCAGTTCGGTAATACGCTCCCGGGATCGTCGGGCCACCCGGGAGATCTCCTCGATAAGACCGGTCTGCCGCCCCACCTGGTGTGAGATGTTCTCAACGGCCCGGGCAAGCTGCCTGGTTGAGGTGAGCACAGTATCGGTCCTCATCACCGTATTATTGGCCGAATCGGCGGCGTAAAGGGTCTCCCCCCGGGTTTTTGAGGTGAGGTCATTGAGGCGTGCCGCAGCAGTGTGCATCTCCCCGGCTTTAGAACGAAGTTCTTCTATGATTTCGGACATCATGTCAATCAGCCCGTTGATGAGCTTCTTCTCCTCTATTTTCCTCTGATCTTCGCTTTTCAGGTTTGTCAGGGCCACCTGGAAACCCTTGAGGGCACCGGCCAGAACCCCGATCCTGTCTTTGCGTTTTTGATAGGGAATGTCACACTCTTCGTTGTTTTTGATCTGCTCGATGGTAGAGGTTAATATCCGGAGGGGCTTTTCCACATTTAGCCAGGCGAGAAGGTACAGCACCAGGAGATTGACCACAATGGTAAAACCGGCAATGATCCTGGTTGTTCGCTGTTTTTCACCGCGCAGGGCCGCCAGACCGGCCTTTTTCTCCTGAATCTCCTCCACGTGGTAGAGAATTTCGTTGCGGCTCTTTTCCGCCCTGAGAACATCGTCGGCAAGATCGGCCGTAAGCTGGGCCACTTTGGCCTTGAGAGCTTCTTCGGTGTCTGAATTTTCCATGGCCGTCCGGATCCCGGCTTTGATCTCCCGGGCAGCCCTGCCGGCATCATCGGTGTCAACCTTGATGACCGACACTTTGTCGTCAAACTCCCCTTTTTCATTCATAAGGCCCCGGTAAACGGTCAGGTCTTGTCCCTCCCTGGCCACAACAAAACGCCCCTTTGAGATATCCCTTCTCTGGGAACGCTTGAACCGCCGTGCATAGTTTTCACGCCCCTCAAGTATTGTTTCTCCGGTCAGGGTGTAATTTTTGTCAAGCCACTCCACAATTTTTCTTGCAGGATCTGTTTCCAGGGCCTGGGGAATGGTTAAAAATCGGGTCTGAAGCGCCATCATCCTTGACCGTAAATCTTTGTTCAGCCGGTCAACGGTTTCGATCAACCGGGTGGTGGTCTCCCCCACATCCCGACTGGCCTGGCGGTTGTCGTAAAGCAAAACGCCAATGCACAAGTTTGAAACAACGGCAACCCCGAGGGTCAGCTTCATCCCAACGGTAAACCAGGTTTTCCCGCTGTTCTTCTCTTTCTTTTCAGCCTTTGCCTTTTTTCTTTTTTTAAAAATCATTGTCTGCCTTAAAACATTCCATGACGTTTCATCCTTTCTCTATCTATCTGGCTTATCAAAATCCCCCCCGGAAGGACCCGAAGGTGGCAGTTCCCCTATTCCCAAGGAGTTGACTGGACTGAAGCTACCACTCCTGTATTAGCGAAGTATTAGAGAGGAGTTAAGTTCAAATAAATTCAAAGAAGGGGTTTTTTTATATGAAAGTCGTGTTGCGCCGAACATGTCCCTGTATGGCAAGTGACGTATAATATGGGGGAAAATTGGTACGTGATCATGACGTTGGTCATGGGAGGAAAGGGGTCTGCGGCGGAGGTATCCACGAACCGATGGATTTAGCCGAAGTTATGATCAAGCCCGAAGAAGCGAAGCCAACTCGACAGCGCCCGGCCGCTGCCAAATTAAAAATCATGGGTTTTGGCTTTGTCCAGAGCTGTCCGGATAGCATTGGCCATTATTCTTTTATCCACAGGTTTCATTAAAAAACCATCAATATCAAGATTCTTGCCATGGTCATCGATTTTTTTGCTGAACCCGCTGCAGAGGATCACCGGTATATCAAATCGGATTTCCTTGATCTCCCGGGCCAGGTCGTCACCTGTCATCCCGGGCATGGTCATGTCCGTAACGACCAGATCAAAGGTATCAGGCGACGCTCGAAAAGCTTCCAGGGCATCCAGGCTGCTCGTCCGAGTCGTCACCTTGTAACCCAGGTATTCCATGGCTTTCTGCTGCATTTTCACGATCGGCGGTTCGTCATCAATGACAAGAATATGTTCGGTTCCCGTTGGCAAGGGTTTGGCTGCTGGCTCGGGCGAATCAGCCGATACCCTTCTGACCAGGGGCAGATAGACCTGAAAAGTTGTTCCTTTTCCCGGCTCACTGTACACAGTAATGTGTCCCTGATGTGATTTGACGATGCCATGGACCACGGAGAGCCCAAGGCCTGTTCCTTCGCCCTTTTTTTTGGTGGTAAAATAGGGTTCGAAGATTTTGTCAAGGTCCTTTTCAGAAATACCGCTTCCCGTGTCGCTGACCGTGATGCGGGCATACGCCCCGGGCTGCATGTCCGGATACTGTTTTTTGACATCCGAATCAAAGGAGACCTTATCAAAACCAACCTTAAGCACCCCTATTCCGTCGTTCATGGCCTGCTTGGCATTGGTGGCCAGGTTGATAATTACTTGATGGAGCTTGGTGGGATCGGCCTGAACAATCAACGGTTCATCGATGATATCCTCCCTGACTTCTATAGAGCTGGGAATGGTGGAACGAAGCATTTTCAACGCCTCTTTGATCAACGGACCTACCTGAATCGGCTTAATCTCTTTTGCATCATTCCGGCCGATGGTCAGGATCTGCTGGACCAGCTCCCTGGCCCGATTCCCCGCTGTAAGAACCTCGGACAAGTCATCGTGCAATTCTGTTCCCCTCTGCGTCTCCTGCCGGGCTAAATCGGTAAATCCCATGATGGCGGAAAGGATATTGTTGAAATCGTGGGCAATACCTCCGGCCAGTGCACCAAGGGCTTCCATCTTTTGGGCCTGCTGCAGTCGGACGGTCATTTTTTCCCGCTCCTCTTCCCCTAGCTTTGCTTCAGTAATATCCTCAGAAATGCCGAGAAGGCAAAAAGGTTCTCCTTTTCCATTGAGGATGGGTACTTTTTTCGTACGGAGGATTCGTTCGCCCCTGTGACGCGTCTGCACCCTTTCTTCGGGTATCTCCACACTTTTCTTCCCAAGCAAAACCTCTCGATCTTTTTTTGTGAAAAGATCCGCATGCTCTTTTGCAAAAAAGTCATGGTCGCTTTTTCCGATGAGGTCATCCCGGGAGAAGCCCAAAAGGTCTTCACCGGCTTTGTTGAAACGGATAAAACGAAGTTCTTCAGCGTCTTTCAAAAAGATCATGTCCGGCATATTTTCAATGATGGAATTGAGGAATGCACTTGTTTCGCGCAGCTCTTTCTCTGCCTGACGCCGCGTGTCAACTTCTTCTTCCAATTGCAGCATTTTCTGCTCAAGCTTTCCTACGAGCCGTTGGTTCTCCTGATTGATTTCCTGGAGCTCCAGGGTGCGCCTGTGAAGCTGGATTCTGAACATGATGATGCCGATGACACTGGTAAGCAGAACGGTGGCTGCAGCCACACCCACAATTTTCACCCAGACCGGCAAGGCGAAGCTAACCTTTTCCGAGGTCCAGCGCTTAAGACTTTCATAGTATATGGATTGGGGCTCCTCCTTCATGGGAACCATGTGGGCGTCGATGGCCTTCACCACAAGGGGATCAATGGTTTTTGGAAAGGCAAAAAAAAGTTTTGTCGGGTTAAAAATGATCGCTGTATCGTCCAACACAAACTCCTGGGAATGGACCAATCCATAGAATCGATTGGTAATGGCGGCATCGGCTATTCCCTGGGAAACCTGCTGAAAAATGGTTTTGTAATCGGGCAGGGGCAGTATGGTGCTGTCGAAGCCAAACTTCTCGGTGAGATGGGTAAAAGCATCCTGCTGCACCGATCGTTCCAAAACAGCAATGCTTTTTCCCGCCAGATCGACAATGGATTTAATCCCGCTCTCCTTGGGGGCATAAACCTGAAACCAATCGGACAAAACGGGTTCATCGTGATAGGTGAAAATGGTTTCCCGTTCTGCTGAATAGGCCACATCCGGCATGATATCGATCCGGCCCTGCTTCAATCTTTCCAACCCCTCGCCCCAGGATCCACCAACGTATTCCAATTCCCATTGTTCCTCTACTGCGATAGCTTCCAGGATTTCAATGAAGATCCCGGCCGCCTTTCCCGATTCCTCTGTGAAAACTTTTGGAGGGTTTTCGTAAACCCCCACTTTCACAATACGCGCACCTGCATTGATGGGAACCATCCAAACGCATATGAGGGTGAAGACAATCAATGGCAGTTCCCAGTGAAATCCATGGTAACCTGCCCTATGGTAATCCCTTAAGGGAATGGCTTTAATGATTGTATCCAAATTTTTATCCTTTTACTCGATGATCCAGTTTTTTATGAGACAACCGATTAAGAGCCCTCAACGGTTGCTCTGTCAGGAACATTGAGAACCAAAGGAGACCAGGCTTTTTGGCCTGCCAGGCGTTAAGAAAATCAAGCTGTTTGAGGACCAGTGGCCGCAGTTCTTGATTTTTAGCCTGGCAGGGCAAAAAGCCCTCCGACGTTCTTGTTCCTGACAGAGCCTCCGTTGGGGGCGGCGCTATTCTAAAAACTGGGCTTGATCATAACATCGGCCACTCCAATTTATAACGAAGAGGAACATGTTGCAAGTGAAAATTTACGAAGGAGGAGCCCCTTATCGCCCCTCCTTCTCTGCTTGGCCATTCCAGCCCTTGTCTTTCAAAAAGGGTTGTGGTAACAACAGCCATGCCGATGAAGCCCATGACAAATGGAGCTGAAGATTACTGTCAATAAACACAGACGATTAGCTCGGTCCGACCCCAGAAAAAAAAGGAGAAAGAGGTCATATGAACAATAACGATGACAATAAGAAAATAACGGTGACACCGCCAAACCGCAAAACCGTGGCCCTGGTACTGGGAAGCGGGTCATCCCGGGGCTGGGCCCACATTGGCGCCATCGAAGCGCTGGAAGAGGAGAACATCCCCATCGATTTCATCTCGGGATGCAGTATCGGTTCCTACGTGGGGGCCATCTACGCCAGCGGCAGCCTGGAAAGCCTCAAGAAATTTGTGTTGAGCATGGACGGCAAGAAGGTTTTCTCCTATTTTGACGTGGTTTTCCCGAGATCCGGACTGCTGGACGGCACGAGAAAGGTCACCGAACTCTTCTCCATGCACACCAGCGTCCAGCGGTTTTCCCAGCTGAACATCCCATTGATGATGATGGCAACGGACCTGAAACGCGGGGAAAGGGTGGTTTTGAAATCCGGCGGCCTGCTTCCCGCCCTGCGTGCCACCATGAGCACCCCGGGGCTTTTTGCCCCTGCCCGGTTCAAGGAACGCTGGCTGGTGGACGGCGGGGTGGTGGATCCAGTGCCCGTGGGGGTTGCCAGGGCCACGGAAGCCGACGTGGTCATCGCCGTGGACCTGAACAGCGGCATCATCTCCCGCCGCATGCGCAATACCGGCATGGAAAAAATAGAAAACGGGGAGGAGGAATCCCCCAAATACAAAAACGAACTGCTGGTCAAACTGAACGACTATTACACCACGGCAGAATCCAATGTCAAGCACAAGGTCAACGAACTCCTGGGAAGGGAATCGGACATGCCGGACATCATAGACACGGTAATGACCTCCATCAATATCATGCAGGAGCGCATCACCCGCATCAACCTGGCAGTGGAGCCGCCGGATGTTCTTGTCCAGCCACGCCTGGGGGCGCTGAAGATGATGGATTTCGACCAGGTCAGTCTGGCCATTGAAGAGGGCTACATCGGGGTCAAGGAAAAAATGGAGGACATCAAGTCCCTGCTGGACCTGCCCGGGTGATAGCTTCCACATTAAAAAATCCACGGATACTGCCCGCCCTTTGCCGTCTTGGCTCCACAGGCTTTGTCGCAGACTCTTTAAATATCCATGGCCCGGTCATGCCGGTCATGCCATATATCTATTGACAAAAAGCAGAGGCTTGTACTATTCCTGTATTTGGCAGAACCATGGGAACCGCTGATATTTTTTTTATATGAAAGCCGTCAGCCTTCAGCTGTCAGTATTCTGAT
>DATFJZ010000436.1:0-2338 GCA_035268945.1 Desulfobacteraceae bacterium
GACCGAAAACACCTCCTTTGCCAATGTCAACCGCATCGACAATTACAATTTCGGTGTCGTGGGACCTCCCGGTGAAGGGCTGTACCATAAAATTGCCGAAGACGGCGAGATCCTCTCCAAGGGTCGCAATGTGATGAAAGAGTACTACAAGATGCCCGGGGAGACCGCCGATACCTTCACCGAGGACGGATGGCTTCGAACAGGGGACCTTGGCGAGATCGACGAGAACAATGTCCTCAAGGTAACGGGAAGGCAGAAGGATCTCATCATCACCGCCGGCGGTAAAAACATCGCCCCTTCCCGCATCGAAGGGATCATGACCGCCTCCAAGTATATCAACCAGATCTGTATCGTGGGAGATCAGAAAAAATACCTTTCCGCCGTTGTCACCCTGGACAGTGACAACATAAAGGCGTGGGCCGAGGATCGTGGGATTGCCTGGGAAACGGATGCAGATCTTCTGGAACACCCGGAAACAAAGGCCATGGTCGACAGTGAAATCGCAGCAAGGAACCGGGAGCTGCCCTCCTTTGAAACCATTAAAAAGGTCACCATCGTACCCGAGTTCACCATTGAAAACAGCATGATCACCCCCACCTTCAAGCTGAAAAAGAACGTGATCATGAAAAACTACCAGGAAGAGATTGAAACCATGTACGCCTGATCCGGAAGGGGTTTCATGGCCCTGTTTCAGGGGGCATCAGAGACGGCTGTAGTCCAGGCGCTTGATCAGGTGTTCCAGGTAACGGGACTTGACCTGCCGGGAGGCCATGATCTGTTTAAAAGGGGGCAGGTTCAGCACCACCCCGAGGAGGCCGGCCATGGCCCTGTGGCTCCACAGCACCTGGTTGTCAAAGATCAGGTTCTGGAGGGTGCCCCGCTCGATGGCCATGACAACGGCCCGGTGCATCCCGTTCAGGGGGGTGATCACCCGTTTTTCCCTCGATGTCAGGGCGATACTGGAAGCGGGGCAGACCCGGATGCAGATGCCGCATCCCAGGCAGATGTCGGCATTGAGCCTGGCTTTTTTTTGTTTCGGTTTTTCCGGGTTATTGGCCGAAACAAGGGTCATGGCCATTACGGGACAGATCTCCACACATTTTCCACAGCCGTTGCAGGTGGTGTCATCCACCATCGGCAGAAACGCTGTGGTGTGGACGGGGTTGAAAATGGAAAAGCGCTGGGCAGCCTGCATGGCTTCGCAGCAGCAGCCGCAGCAGTTGCAGATAAAATTGACATGTTCCCTGACATTTTCCCCGAACTGGACAAGGTTGTTGTCATAGGCCTTCTGCAGCAGGTCCATCCCCTCGTACCGGTCCACCTGGCGGGCAAACCCGTGCCGGATCAGGGAGGCGGCTGCTGTGTTGAATGTCATGCAGATCTCCATGGGGGCACCACAGGCCCGGCCCAGGTGCTGCATCTTGTGGCGGCAGTAGCAGAGGCTGATGCCCATGTGGGTGGCGCTGTGAATGACATGGCTTGCCCGCTCATAATCCAGGACGTGCAAGGCATTTTCCCGGGAGAGGGCCGGCTCGTGGACAAAGGTCCTCCCCAGCTGGGTTTCCCCCCGGGTAAAAAGGTCCCGGACAAACGCCTCCTCCACGTTGAGGTATTGGTAAAACATCCTGCTGATCATTTTTTGATCCACATCGTCCCTGATCCGCATCATGGAAAATTCAAAAAAGCCTGCCATGGGAGGCGGCAGGACATAGTGAAGCTCGCCGTGGAGTTCCATGTCCACCAGGACAGCCCTGCCTGCCAGCTCGTCCAGGGTGGTTCGGGTCTTTGCCGGGCTCATCTTCCACACCCGGCTTGCCGTTTCAGCGGTAAAGGGTTTGATGGGGAGGCTTGAGACCAGGTCAGCCTCTTGTTCACTGAAAAGCATTTGAAGGATTTGAAAGAGGCGTTTTGAAGGGGGAGCGCCCTGGGGAAATTTGTTCAGCCTGTCCACCAGGCGTGAAAAACTGTTTTTCTGAAGATTGTGTGCCATATCCCTCCTCATGCCCTGGGTGGTATTGTCGCCATCTTCCTACCTTTAAAGCAAGCCTGATCTCGTTGATTCACCAACCATGGGATTTGGCGGGAGTTATGGACCCAGCTCTGTTTGAAAAAAGATGTTCGACGCAACAAAAAGCCGGTTGTCAGGGAACTTGCTTTGCCTTCTGAAGGGCCTGTTCGGCGGCAATGGCAATGGGTTCCTTGCTCGGCTCGGAAGCGCAGTCCGGATTTCCCGCACACATCAAGGTCACCAGATCGGTTATTTTTTTCTCGCCCAGGATCAGGGCATTGATGGTATCGATTTCTTTAAGTGGAGCATCACTGTCACTGATGATCTGGC
>DATFJZ010000437.1:0-3573 GCA_035268945.1 Desulfobacteraceae bacterium
AAGCTGCGGCAGGGTGTTCAAATTGTACCCGCCTTCAAGAACCGAGACCAGCCGTCCACTGCTGTACGTGTCGGCCAGGTGGTCAAGGGTCCGGGTTACCCAGTCATACCCCTCTGTGGTGAGGTTTGTATCGGACATGGGATCATCAATGTGGGCATCAAATCCCGTTGAGACGAGGATAAATTCCGGTTTGAAGGTTTCAAAGGCCGGAAGGAGGTCCTTTTCAAAAAACTCCCTGTATTCGTCATCCCCCCGTCCCGGAAGCACGGGGGAGTTGAGGGTGTACCCGTACCCGTTGCCCCGGCCGCAGTCAAAATCCCGTCCGGATCCCGGATAGGCAAAGGAGGGATGCTGGTGGATGGAGTAGTAGAACACTGTCGGGTCGTTGAGAAAGGCATTTTCCGTTCCATTGCCGTGGTGAACATCAAAATCAACAATCCCCACACGGTTTACCCCCCATTGTTTCCGGAGATACCGGGCAGCAACGGCAACATTGTTGAAAAAGCAGAACCCCATGGCCTTGTCTTTTTCTGCATGGTGACCCGGGGGTCTGACAGCACAGAAGGCGTTGTCAATACTGCCTGACATCACCTGGTCCACCGCCTGGAGCACCCCGCCAGCGGCGAGCAGGGCCGTATCATAGGTCTCCCGGCAGATGGGATTGTCATGGTGGTCAAAATCGGGCATGCCCGCCAGACAGGCTTCTTCAAAACGAAGGATGTACTGGATGGTGTGAACCTGCTCGATCCACCTCTGGTCCGCCGCTTCTGCCTTGATCAGTTTAATCTTGTCCAGCAGCCCCGCATCCCTGACCCCTTTAAAAACAGCCCCGATCCTGGCAGGATGTTCAGGATGCCAGTCGGCGGTGTTATGAAGCGCGTACCTGTCGTCAATGAGAAAACCGGTTTTTTTCATTTATTACCATCCTAACCTGGACGAACCAGAGCCAAACAATTGTTTTTCAAACGTTGACGGTTTTGGGCGTGATCATAACATTGGCCACCCGGGGGTGGGGTCAGGCCTGACCCCTTTGGCCCGCCAACTTTGACGAGTTGCGTTTAACCAGTCTGCCATAATATAAAAAAAAAAGAAAAAAACAAAGTTTTTTTTCTTTTTTCAAGGGGCAGTCAATGGTGACCCGGATCAAACAGGAGGAACCTCCCCCTCTTCGGATTTCTCCAGAGCGGCGGCCAGGTTTTCAGCAATGGGCCGGGTCATGCCGGGATGGGAGGCGAGCTCGTCAACACTGGCCTGCTTCATCCTGCTGATTCCCTGGTAGGCCGAAAGCAGGGTCTGTTTTCGCTTTTTTCCGATCCCCTGGACACTGTCCAGGATCGATGTTTTAGCCCGCGTTCCCCGCCGTTTACGCTGAAAGGTGATGGCAAACCGGTGGGCCTCGTCCCGCAGCCGCTGGAGAAGAAACAGGGCATCCTCGGCCTGACCGGTATTGACGGGGTTGGACCTGTTTGGAAGGTAGATCTTGTCATGGGTTTCCCCCTTTTCCCGGTCTTTCTTGGCAAGACCGGCAACGGCAAAGGCCCCTTCCAGGCCCAGGGTTTTTAAAACAGCCACTGCCATGGAGATCTGCCCTTTTCCGCCGTCAACCACAACAAGATCCGGCAGGGCCATATCATCCTGGGTTTTTGAAAATCGCCGTGTCAGCACCTCTGTCATATAGGCGTAGTCGTCGTGTTCTGTGACGTTGCGTATGATAAACTTTCGGTACAGGGAATTGTCCGGCAACCCGTTGATAAACACCACCATGGACGATACAGGATCTATCCCGGAAATGTTGGAATTGTCAAAACACTCGATGCGCCGGGGTAAACGGTCCATGTGGAGTATTTTCTGGAGGGACAGAAGGGATTCCCTGGCCTGGGCCTCCCGGGAGAAGAATCGTTCAAGCTCTTTTTTCCCATTGAGCAGAGCCATGTCAACGATCTGTTTTTTCTCTCCCCTCCGGGGCACAAGGAGCTTTACGCTTTTCCCCTTTTTTTCGGAAAGGCGGTGCTGGATGAGCTCCCGGTTTTCCACGGGTTGTGAAACCAGCAGCTGGGAGGGCAGAAAAGAGCTCTTCTCGTAATACTGCTTGATAAACGCATCGAGAACTTCCGGAATGTCATTGTAATGCATGTCAAAGGGAAAGTGCCGGGTGCCCACAAGGTTCCCCCCCCTGACAAAAAAAAGGGTGACAATGGCCTTTTCCTTCTCCCCCACACAGGCAATGACATCCCTGTCAAGATGATCCGTGGAGACCACCACCTGCTTTTCCAGGATCTTTTCAACGGCAAACACCGTGTCCCGTAGCTGGGCAGCCTTTTCAAAGTTCTCCCTTTCCGCTTCCTCTCTCATCTCTGTGGTGAGTTTTTTTACCAGCTCACTGGATCTCCCCTTCAAGAAAAGCACCACATCTTTGACAATTTTGTGGTACTCCTCCCGTGACACCCCATGGCAGCAGGGGCCGAGACAGGACTTGATCTGGTAGTTGAGGCAGGGCCTTGACCGGTTGGCAAACTGGGTTTTCCGGCACTTCCTCAACTTGAAGATCCGGTTGACGCTCTTCAGGGTGCTCTTGACCCCATGGGCCGAAGAATAGGGGCCAAAATACAAGGCCTTGTCCCTGTTGATCTTCCGGACAATTTCAAGGCCGGGATAATCCTCGGTCACATCGATGCGCAGGCAGGGATAATTTTTTCCATCCTTGAGGATCACATTGTACTTTGGCTTGTGCTTTTTGATCAGGGTGGATTCGAGGATCAGGGCCTCGTGTTCGCTGGAGGTGACAATGAGTTCAAAATCCGCTATCTGCCTGATGAGAATCCCCGTCTTCAGGTCATGGCCCGACTCTTTTGTGAAATACGAGGCAAGCCGCTTTTTCAGGTTCAACGCCTTGCCCACATAGATGATCCGGTTTTTCTCATCCTTCATCAGGTAGACCCCGGGATCTGCCGGGGCCGCATGGTATTTTTCCAGTAAATGTCGATGCATCATCCCTTTCCAGTTCAAAAGATCTTTTCCTGCCCCCAGAAAACAGGTTTACAGAGGGATGTCATCAATGATCTCTGCAGAACCGTCAATGGCATCGTGTGCGGTGTTTCCGGCAACGGGGATGATGGAAATAACGGCACCGCCCAAACGCATGGGAACGGTGACGGCCTTTGTCAAAACACAGCCCGAAACAAACAGCAACAGGATCAAAGCGAGAAACAATTTCAAAAAATTCATGGTGGGACTCCTTACATTTAGGGTTTTGGTCATGCGACGGGTTCTCTCCTATCCCCAGTGCAGCAGCACCGTGTAGGTAACGGCTACGGCGCCCAGAACAGGCAAGAGAATCCCTCCCCTGAAAAGGCCGTAGACGATGGTGAAACCGATGCCAAGAATGGCAGCTGCCGGGACCTCGGGGGTGACACTGAACATCCCGGGGATCACCAGGGCACCAAGGGAGGCGGCCGGAATACATTGTAAAAAACGACCCAGCCGTTTGGGAATTTTTTTATCCGTCAAAAGAAAAAGGGGAACTAATCTTGGCAGATAGGTGACAGCGGCCATTCCCATTATCAGGGGGATCAG
>DATFJZ010000438.1:0-5491 GCA_035268945.1 Desulfobacteraceae bacterium
CGGGAATCCTTCTGGCCAGGGAAGGCGAAAAGGTCCTTGTCCTGGAACAGCACACCGTACCCGGCGGTCTGATGCAGACCTTTCAGCGGAGGGGGGCTGTGTTTCCCACCGGGGTTCACCGGCTGGGCTCCCTGAAAAAAGGACAGGCCCTGTGGCACTACTTCAACTATCTTGGGGTGCTTGACCATCTCAACCTGGTTGAGATGGACCCCGACGGTTTTGAAACGTTTCACTTTCCAGGGACCTCGTTCAGGATCCCCGCCGGTCATGACCGCTACAGAGATCGGCTGAAAGGGTATTTCCCAGGCGAGGCCAAAGCCATTGACCAGTACCTGAGCGACATGGCCAGGGTGATCGGTTCCCTGGATTTCTACCATCCAGGCCTCCCCCCGGCCAAAACCGCCGGGGGAAACAGCACAGGCTCCCTGGACGACTACCTCAAGACCCTGGGTGTCTCTGCCCGGCTGAAACAGGTTCTCACGGCCAACAACCCCTTTTACGGCATCCCGTCAAACACCTGCCCCGTGCTGACCCATTTCATCGTTTCCGACGCCTACCTGAACAGTGCCTTCCGGGTGGACGAAACCACCACCCCCCTGGCAGGGGCCTTTTCAAAGAGCCTGGCCGCCTGTGAAGGCGAGGTGCACTCCAACGCAAAGGTCAATGCCGTGATCACCGACAAAGGCCAGGCCAGGGGAGTGGTTCTTGACAACAACAAACGGCTTTTTTCAAACCGGGTGATCTTCACAGGCCATCCGGCAGGCCTTCTGGAGCTGTGCGATCCAAAACTGTTCAGGCCGGCTTTTCAAAAACGCCTGGCAGGTTGTGAAAATACCCGGGGATTTTTCGGGGTGGCCATGACCTGGAAGCGACGGTCCTGCCCGGTCATCGACAATGACGCCTTTGTCTATGACAGCTGGGACAGCAATCTTGCCTACCACACCCCCCCGCCGGGGGATCACCGGCCTGGAACGGTTTTCCTAAGCGCCCTGCCCTGCACAGAAACCTCCGGGACCGTTTCCGTCACGGCCCTTGCCGGAATCAGTCCGGGGGAGCACCAGCGCCTGAAAGCATTGAGAAGCTTTGGAGCGCCCGGCAGGTACCGGACAGAGAAACAGAGGCTCGCCAGGGCCGTGGTGACGCTTCTCTCAAAGCAGTGGCCTGCCATGGAAAGGGATGCCGAAATCATCGACACCTACACCCCTGGCACCTTTGAACGGTACACCCTCACCCCGGACGGCTCAGCCTACGGCATCCAGAAAAAAGCGGGACAGTTCATGCAGACCATGTTTCACCCTGCCACAAGGGTGAAAAACCTTTTCATGGCGGGCCAGAGCATCTCCTTCAACGGGATCCACGGCGCCCTTGTCAGCAGTGTGACGCTCTGCAGCCATATTGTGGGAAAAGAGCGCCTGATGGAAAAGATCATCAAAGGGGAATCCGGGCAAAAGCGCGCCCGAAAACAGGGCGTGATCAACGAAAAGAGGGACAGGACCAGGAAATGAAACGCGTTGTCATTACAGGGATGGGCATCATCTCGCCCATTGGAAACGATCTGGAAACGGTGGTGAAGGCCCTCTTTTCCAACCGGTCCGGCATCACGTCCATGGAGGAGTGGCGCCGGATAAAGGGGCTTGGGGTAACGAGTGCCGGGGTTGCCGGAGGATACGACCCCAAACGAATCCACCGGAAAGAGAGGAGAACCATGGGAAAGATGGCCGTCATGGCGGCCATCGCAGCCTTGGATGCCCTGGACCAGGCAGGGGTCGCCCCTTCGGTGGTGGCCTCTCCTTGCACCGGCGTTGCCATGGGCTCCACCACAGGGTCCGGTGAGGTGATCGAAAAGATGTTCACCGACTTTGCCGAAACCGGGGGGATTTCGAGGCTCGAGGGGACAACCTTCATGAAGATCATGAACCACTCCGTTTCCGCCAATATCGCCGCCATGCTGGGCACCAGGGGAAGGGTGCTCTCCCCCTGCTCCGCCTGCGCCACCTCCACCCAGAGCATCGGTGAGGGATTTGAAACCATCCAAAGCGGCTTCCAGGAGGTGATGATCTGCGGCGGTGCCGACGAACTCCACCCCTCCACGGCCGGGGTTTTTGATGTGCTCCATGCCGCGTCAAAAGGCGGGGACGACCCGGCAGCCAGCCCGCGCCCCTTTGACAGGAATAGAGACGGTCTTGTGGTGGGTGAAGGCGCCGGGGCCGTGGTCCTTGAAGCGTTGGACCACGCCAGAGAGAGAGGGGCCGAAATCCTCGGCGAGGTGACCGGATACAGCACCTGCTGCGACGGCTCCCACATGACCTCCCCCCGGCCCGGGGGCATGAAACGGTCCATGGACCAGGCCCTGGAGTCGGCAGGGTGCAAGATATCAGAGATCGACTACATCAACGCCCATGCCACGGGCACCGTCATGGGGGACATCGCCGAAGCGGAGGCCATCCACCAGGTGGCAGGGAAAAGGATTCCCGTCAGCGGAACCAAGGGATTCACCGGCCACACCCTCGCGGCCAGCGGGGTGATGGAGGTGATTTTTTCCCTGTTGATGATGAAACACAACTTCATTGCCCCCACTTTAAACCTTGAAAATATCGATCCCAGATGCGACAACATCCTCCACGTTCAAAGGAGAATGGACCGGCAGATTGACCGGATCATGACAAGCAATTTTGCCTTTGGCGGCATCAATGCCACCTTGATACTAAAACGATGGAATAACCGGCCTTGATCATACAGATGGTCAGGGTACCGAATCACCTCAATCCGGACCTGTAGAGGGGCCACTATTATTGGCAAGGCAAACATTGCTCCACTTGTGGAAAGGAACCGTATGGTGTGCGGGTTGGCATTATTGCCAGTCGGCACACGATACGGTCATTAATGACAACCCTTAAGAGAGGCCGGCCTGCTAAAGCAGGACGCATATCCCAAGCCTGAAGGCTTGGGTTTCACGGCCTAAAGGCCATATTATGACCCAAGAGAACACCCAACAGATTGCCCTGGTAACCGGCGCCAGCCGGGGTATCGGCCGGGCAGTGGCCATTGCCCTGGCCGACTCCGGCCGTTTTGTCTACCTTAACTATGCGTCCAACCAAACCGCCGCAGAAGAGACCCTTGAGGCTATCCGGGCCACGGGGGGCAGCGGCGAGCTGCTCTGTTTCGATGTCACGGACAAGAGCGCTTCGGAGCAGGCCGTCAAAAAAATAGTGAAAGAGAAGGGAAAAATCGACATCCTGGTGAACAATGCCGGTGTGAGGGATGACATGCTCATGGTCTGGATGAAGGAGAACAACTGGCAGCATGTCCTTGATACCAACTTAACCGGTTTTTTCAATGTCACCCGGCTGGTTGTCAAAAACATGCTGCCCAAGCGGTTTGGCCGGATTGTCAATATCTCCTCCACCTCCGGCCAGGTGGGGGTGGCAGGCCAGGTGAACTACTCGGCATCAAAGGCCGGGCTCATCGGCGCCACCCGCTCCCTTGCCAGCGAGGTGGCCAAGCGGAAAATAACGGTGAATTGCGTGGCACCGGGGTTTATTGATACCGACATGACAGACAGTCTCCCCCTGGAGGAGGTAGCAACATCGATCCCTGCAGGACGGGTTGGAAAACCGGGGGAGGTGGCTGCCGCCGTTGTGTTCCTCTGTTCCGACGAAGCGGCTTACATCACAGGACAGGTTTTAGGGGTAAACGGCGGCATTGCATAAGTGGAGAAGAAAACGTGAAAGCTGCAGCAATCACCGGGATGGGTATCATCTCATCCCTTGGAGACACCATCGGCGAGGTTGCCCTTTCCCTGGAAAAGGGCCGATCCGGCATCGTCCTGGACCGGTCCAGGGAAGAGAAAGGGTTCAAGTCGGGACTCACCTCGTCACTGGAGGATTTTTCACCAGACCGGTGGGGGTTCACCAAGAAAAGCCTGAGAACCATGGGGGAACCGGCCCTTTTTGCCTCGGCAGCGGCCATGGATGCCGTCAAGGATTCCGGCCTGCCCCACGACGTGGTGGCAAGCGACCGGTGCGGGGTTGTGTTCGGCAACGACAGCACCGTCAGGGATGGGGTTGAGGCCATCGACACGGCACGCAGGGACGGGGAGACCCGATGCATCGGGTCCGGGGCGATCTTCAAATCGATGAATTCCACCGTCACCATGAACCTGGCCGCCTGCCTGGGTACCCGGGGGGCCAACTGGACCATCAGCGCGGCATGCGCCAGCAGCGCCCACGCCATTGGCCAGGCCCTCATGCTGATCAGGAGCGGATTCCAGGATGCGGTCATTACCGGGGGCGCCCAGGAGCTCAACTGGATGGGCATGGCAAGCTTTGACGCCCTGAACGTCTTCTCCTCCCGGAAGACGTCACCCCAGGAGGCCTCAAGGCCCTTTGACCGGGACCGTGACGGCCTGGTCCCCGGGGGCGGAGCAGCCTGCCTTGTCATCGAGGCCCTGGACCAAGCTGAAAAAAGAGGAGCCGAGATCCACGCCATCATCGAGGGGTACGGCTTCTCCTCGGGCATCGGCAGGAACCTCTCCCAGCCCGACGCAGAAGGGTCTGCCCGGGCAATGACAAATGCCCTGAAGGATGCCGGCACAACAGCGGATGCCATCGACTACATCAATGCCCACGCCACGTCCACCCCTGCCGGGGACCTGGCAGAAGCCGCCGCCATCAACAGGGTGTTCGGCAGTACCACAGCGGTGTCATCGACAAAGTCCATGACGGGCCACGAGTGCTGGATGTCCGGGGCCAGCGAGGTGATTTACTCTGTTTTAATGGCAAACAACAGCTTTATTGCCCCGAACATCAATTTCCGGCAACTGGATGACAACTGCCCGGCAATCAATGTGATCAGTAAAACCACACCGGCCGTTATCCGGCGCTCCCTCTCCAACTCCTTCGGTTTTGGGGGCACCAACTCGGCCCTGGTTTTAAAATTCATATAAACGGCCATGGGCAGCGTGCTCACAACAAAAGCAGAGGTGTAGAGGCAAAACAGGGGCTTGGTCATAACATCGGCCAAATGTGACAAGTGGCCGATGTTATGACCAAGCCCCAAAACAGAATCGGGTGAAAGAGAGAATGATGAACAGACCGACGTACATGGACAACCTGTTTGAGAAAAAAAAGGCCGTCTTTCTTTTCAAGGGCGCATACATAGTGGTGATGAACCTTGTTGTCATTTTCCTTGTTCTGTTGTGGACCGTGACGGGAATCGTGTTTTTCCCCCTGGTGTTCGTTTTCATGAAATACTGCCAAAAAATGCGCACGGGCCCCATCACCCGCCACTGCATCTGGATTTACGGCAAAGGGTGGCAGGTGATTGTCAGTTTGTTTGTCTCTTTTGAAAAAAGCGGCCTTGATCCGGAAAACTTTGCCACCCCGGGGATCATTGTGGTCAACCACCGCTCCTTTTTTGACACCTACTGCATGAACATGCTTCCCAAAAGCGACATCTGCTTTGCCGTAAGGGCCTGGCCCTTCAAGATCCC
>DATFJZ010000439.1:0-16795 GCA_035268945.1 Desulfobacteraceae bacterium
CCATATCCCGGGAGAGCGTTTCCGGCTCCACCGCAAAAGGATGAATCGATCCGGCAATACCGACAACGGCCAGCGTGTTGAACAGGTTTGACCCGAGTACATTCCCGAGAGCTATATCATGTTCACCTTTGCGGGCGGCAATGACAGACGAGGCCAGTTCCGGCAAGGAGGTACCCACCGCAACAATCGTCAAACCGATGATCATGTCGCTTACCCCGAAAATCTGAGCTATTTCCACCGCTCCCCATACGAGGATCCGGGAGCTGGCAATCAGCATCAGAAGGCCGGCCACAAGCCAGAACACAGCCCGCTTTAGCGGCATTGCTTTTTCAGCTGTTTCCGTTTCAATCTCATTTGCCAGTGAGTCGTCTTTTCTTTTCAGCCCCTGAACGATAGTCCATGCCATCAGGCCACCGAATAACAGCAGCAGGATTACAGCGTCGAAACGGGATAAATCAAAATCCCCTATCAGGCCTATGCTGAAAAAGGTCACCAGCGTCAGAATGGGCAGCTCCTTGCGCAACACCGTCGAATGGACCATGATTGGACTGATCATGGCTGTCACGCCCAGTATCAGGGCGATGTTGGCGATATTTGAGCCGTATGCGTTACCAAGAGCAATGCCCGGGCTGCCTTCAAGTGCGGACAGCGCCGAAACTACCATTTCAGGAGCGGATGTCCCGAATCCAATGATCACCATGCCGATTAACAGCGGCGGCATGCCGAAATATCTGGCAGTGGAAGCAGACCCTTCAACAAAACGATCCGCGCTCCATACCAAAAGAGCCAGTCCGGCTATTAAAGCTGAAATTGCCAATCCCATCATCTAAATCCCATCGTCACCGTATCCCGGTGATATTTTTAGGTGGACGGTCAGTCCAGTATTCCGCCACCATGATATTGTCTTTCTGCAGAAAGCATGGACACACCCTGTTCGGTAAAGGCATAGGGATTTGCAGTCCAATGTTTCAACGCCTCGAACCGGGCAATATGCTGTAATGTTATTTCGATATCATACACGAATAAGCGAGATGTTTGTCAAGCCTGTTTTGCAAAAAGACTATTTCTGCGCTTTTAATCCCATTTGCCAGATGATAGAGGAAGTCGGAGAGAACGAAGGGCACCCGCTGTCGTCTCTGATCGAGACCGTCGGCAGTCTGGTGGAAACCTATGAACCAGCCAACCTGCCGCAGCCCGAAGGATCGCCGGCGGATGTCCTGAATTATTTAATGCAGTAACCCGGACGATCCGGCTGGTGCAACGGACGGGGCCGGTGTTTCCGAGGGGTCAATTCGGAATTGTGAACACGCCGCCATGCCGAAACCGGATCATCCAGGGTCGGGAAACCTCAGTTTTCCTGTGGAGGATGGTTGTTCTGGCCGGGAACAACCTCTTCCCCAAACAGATTGTGACTCTTTTCAAGCCGCGCCACCCGTCTTTCGAGTTTCAGCAGGTAGGATTCCATCATTTCAATGTACTCTGAAAAAGAGTAGGTTATCCCTAATTCCAGTGACTTTTTTTCCAGCCTTTCTCTTAATTCACTGTTGCTTTCTGCACCTCGTTCTTCAAGTGTTGGCATGAAAACGGCCTCCTCTGATTTCTGGAAAATAGTTCAGCAATTTTTTGGAACACACCCTATGTTGCATTGCAGGAAAAATCAAGAAAAATTAAAAATTAATACTTCCCGGGGTCCTGGGAAAGGGAATCACATCCCTGATGTTGGTGATGCCGGTGACCAGCATGATCAGCCTCTCAAATCCCATGCCGAACCCTGAGTGGGGAACGGTGCCGAAACGCCTGGAATCCAGATACCACCAATAACTCTCCCTGGGCAGGTTCATCTGGTCCATGCGCTGTTCCAGCATGTCAAGCCGCTCCTCCCTCTGGCTTCCCCCGATGAGCTCGCCGATTCTTGGGACCAGGAGATCCACGGCGGCAACGGTTTCGTTGTCATCGTTCATGCGCATGTAAAAGGGTTTGATGGTCTTGGGGTAATCGGTGAGAAAAACCGGTTTTTTGAAATACTCCTCTGCCAGGAACCGCTCGTGCTCGGATTGCAGGTCTGTCCCGTTTTCCACCTTGTACTCAAATTCTTTTCCCGATTTCTGGAGAATATCGATGGCTTCGTGGTAGGTTATCCGGCTGTACAGGGAGGTTTTCAGGGTATCGAGCACCCCGGCCAGGTTCTTATCCACAAATTTTGTAAACAGCTCGAGATCCTGGGAACAGTGCTCGGTGATGTGGCCAATGAGGTATTTGAGCAGCTCTTCCCCGTGGTCCATGTTTTCTTCAAGGTCGCAGAAGGCCATTTCCGGCTCGAGCATCCAGAACTCTGCGCAGTGCCTGGCCGTGTTGGAGTTCTCCGCCCGGAATGTGGGGCCGAAGGTGTAAACATCCCCCAGGGCCAGGGCGAACATTTCCGCCGACAGCTGGCCTGAAACGGTGAGGTTTGCCTCCTGGCCGAAAAAATCCCTGGTAAAGTCCATTCTGCCCTGTTTTGACACGAGGTCTGGATCCAGGCTTGTCACCCGGAACATCTCGCCGGCACCTTCGCAGTCCGATCCGGTGATAACAGGGGTGTTGAGGTATTTAAATCCCTTTTCCCTGTAAAACTTGTGGATGGCAAAGCTCAGCTCCGACCGGATGCGGAAACAGGCTCCGTATTTGTTGGTCCTCGGCCGCAGGTGGGCGATGGAGCGTAAAAATTCGTCGGAGTGCCGCTTCTTCTGCAGGGGGTAATCCTCAGGGGCCAAGCTGAGAATTGCCACCTCGCTGGCCTGGATTTCAAACGCCTGGCCCTTTGCCGGGGATTCCACCAGGGCACCTGTCACGGAAAGGGCCGATCCTGTGGTGATACGTTCTATCTCACCGTAGTTTTCAAGGCTCTTGTCCGCAATGATCTGGATGCTTTTCAGGCAGGAGCCGTCGTTGAGCTCCAGGAACGAGAACCCCTTTGAGGCCCGCCTGGTTCTTACCCACCCCTTGACCAGCACCTGGTCCTGTGGTGCCTCTGCCTCAAGGAGTCTGTTTATCTTTGTTCTTTTCATTTTTCTCCTTTGTAACCTTTTTATAAGAAAGCCGTCAGCCGTCAGCTATCAGCCATTAGCCATCAGTAATTTTTCTGTTTCCCATATAGTGCAGCCCCAGGTCAAGCTAAATTAGCAACTCAACTTTTGGCCTTATCTTTTATCACCCAACACCGAACGTTGAGTTAACAACCGTCAGCAACCATGGTTTTGAATCCCCATACGAGGGTAACTGGAATTATCCATTGCTTTCTCCATGGTAAAATGCCATAATATTTATTTTACTTAATCGTATAAAACCACATAATTATTAAAGATCTATCATGAATGAAAAGAATGTTCAAGCCTGTCTCGGCAGTGTGGAGATGCCCAGCCGTTACCTTGGCAATGAGGTGAACAGCGTTAAAAAAGAGCTGTCTGAAATGGATTTAACCGTTGCCCTGGCCTTTCCCGACCTTTACGAGATCGGCATGTCCCATTTTGGCATGCAGATCCTCTACACCATCTTAAACCGGCAGGAAAACATTGCAGCGGAACGTTTTTTCACCCCTGCTTCTGACATGGAAGCGGTCCTGAAAGAGAGTTCTACGCCACTGTTCTCCCTGGAGTCTAAAACAGACCTGGCCCGGTTTGACATCATCGGTTTCAGCCTCCTGTACGAGCTCAATTTTACCAATATTCTCACCATGCTCTCCCTGGCCGATATCCCATTTTATGCCGAAGAGCGAGACGAGACATATCCCCTGATCATCGGCGGCGGTCCCTGTGCCTTCAACCCCGAACCCCTGGCGGATTTTTTTGACATCTTTGTTGTGGGAGACGGTGAGGATGCGATCCTGGAGATTTCCGAGGCCTTTATCCAGTGGAAAAAAGGCGGCGATAACACCAGGCAGACCCTTTTAAGGGAGCTGTCCAAAATTTCCGGGGTATACGTCCCCTGGTTTTTCAAGGTGGATTATGATGATGAGGGGATTCAGCACCTTGACCCTCTCTATCCTGACTACACAGCTGTAAAAAAGGCCGTTGTGCCCGATCTCTCCAGGGTGGCATTTCCCGTCTCTCCCCTGGTTCCCTTTGGCAAACCGGTCCATGACCGGCTTCGCCTTGAAATTGCCAGGGGCTGTTCCAGGGGCTGCCGGTTCTGCCAGGCAGGGATGATCTACCGGCCCGTCCGGGAGCGCTCTGTGGCGGATTTGAGGAAAATAACCGAAACCAGCGTTGCTGCCACAGGGTACAGTGACATCTCCCTTCTCTCCCTCAGTACCGGGGATTACAGCAGCCTTGAAAAACTGATGACCTCCCTGCTCTCGGTGGATGCCCACCACTGCACGGCGGTCTCTCTTCCCTCCATCCGGGCCGGACGGCTCACCCCCCAGCTGATGAAGATCATCCGGTCGGTGAGAAAAACAGGGTTCACCATTGCCCCGGAGGCCGGCACCCAGAGACTGCGGGACGTGATCAACAAGGATATCACCGAGGCTGACATCTTTGACACGGTGACCAACGCCTTTGACCTGGGATGGCGCCTGGTCAAGCTCTACTTCATGAACGGCCTGCCAACGGAAACCAGGGAGGATATCCAGGGTATCTGCGACCTTGCCAAACGGCTGGCCGCCTTGAAACCGGGCAAAAAGGCCGGCATCACCGTCAGCTTTGCCACCTTTATTCCCAAGGCCCACACCCCTTTCCAGCGCTGCTCCCAGATCACAACGGAAACGTCCAGGGAAAACCTCGACTACCTCAAGCAGAACCTGCGGCATCCGGGCATTAAGCTCAAGTGGCAGAACCCTGAGATGAGCCTTCTCGAAGGGGTGTTTGCAAGGGGAGACCGGCGCTTGTCCCGGCTGCTGGTTGCCGCCTGGGAAAAGGGGTGCCGCCTTGACGGGTGGGATGACAAATTCCGGTTTGACCGGTGGCAGGCGGCCTTTGACGAAACGGGTATTGATCCTTTGTTTTACACCTCCCGGGTACGTTCCCGGGACGAAGTGCTGCCCTGGGCCCATATTCAGTGCGGGGTAGACGAGGCGTTCATGGAGGAGGAATATGATAAAGCACTGGCGGAAACCATCACCAGGGATTGCCGGGAGAATGCCTGCAGCAATTGCGGGGTGTGCGATTTTGAAACGATCCAGCCGGTGGTCTTCGGCCGTGAAGAGAGTCCGGATTTTGAAGAGGGTCACAGCGCCGGGGAGACCCGGACCGGGGATGTGCACTATGCAAAGCTGCGGTTCTACTACGAGAAGATCGGAAAGACCCGGTTCTTCGGGCATCTTGAACTGGCCAACATCATCAAGCGGGCCATCAAGCGGGCCGGCATCCATGTCAAGTACACCATGGGGTTTCATCCGGACATGAAGCTCGCCTTTGACAATCCCCTGCCCGTCGGCATGGAAAGCGAAGAGGAGTTCTTCACCCTTTACGCCGACATCAAAACCCCTCCGGATCTCATGGTGGAACGGCTGAACACGGCGCTGCAGAAGGTGATGGTCATCACCCGTGCTGTTCCCGCCGGCCGGGTGAAACAGGAGCCTGATGATGACCAGAGCGTCTACGACATCACCCTGGACGGTATCACCATGGATCCCGCTGTTGTTACAGCGTTTCTCGACCAGACCGAGCACATTGTGGAGCAGGTGAACCACAAGGGTAAGAAACGGGTGACAGACCTGAGAAAGGCTGTGGTGACAATAGAAACACTTGATTCTTGCCGTCTTAAAATGGTAATGAGAAAATACAAGGACCGCACCATACGGCCTGGGGAGATATTAACCAGAATTTTTGCCATTTCTCAAGATGCGCTGCGCACTGCAGAAATTCGCAAGCTGAAAACCGGGTGACAACAATGCTCAAGGAACTTGTGGTAAATGCGGCAGAGTATGAAACAAGGGTGGCCCTCCTTGAAAATTCCACCATTGTGGAGCTGTTCATCGAAAGGGGCAACGAATCCAATATTGCCGGCAGCATCTACAAGGGACGTATCCAGCGGGTTTTGCCGGGTATGCAGGCGGCCTTTGTGGACATCGGGCTGGAGAGGGCCGCTTTTCTCTATGTGGACGATGTCCTGGATGATACCAGCCGGGACCTTGCCAAGCAGTTTGAACAGGAGCTTGAGGGCGACGGGGCCGGCTCCCAGCTCAACGACCTGGAAAACGGGGAGGAATCCCTCGCCTGGAAACGCTCCTGTTCTCCCAACTGCAGCATCGAGGAGCTGGTCACCGAAGGTCAGGAGATCATGGTCCAGGTGGCCAAGGCGCCCATCGGCACCAAGGGGCCCCGGGTCACCACCCACATCTCCCTTCCCGGCAGGTTCATGGTGATCATGCCCACGGTGGACCACATTGGTATCTCCAAGCGCATCGAGAGTGAAAAGGAGAGGAAGCGGTTAAAAGAGCTGCTTCTCTCCATCCCCAATGACGGCCACGGCTATATATTCCGCACCGCCGCCCAGGGCATCGGAGAGGAAAGGCTTCAAAAGGAGATCTCCTTTCTCTGCAAGACCTGGGAGGACATCCAGAAAAAGAACACCAGGACCTCGGCTCCTTCCCTGCTGTACAAGGATCTCTCCGTGATCTTCCGGGCGGTACGGGACCTCCTCACCGACGAAGCGGATAAGTTGATCATCGACTCCAGGGCGGGGTATCAGAGTGTCCAGAACTTCCTCAAGGAGCTCATGCCTGGCCTCAACGTTTCGGTGGAGCTCTACGACGGGGCAGAGCCGATTTTTGATGCGTACAACATCGAAGGGGACATCACCCGGGCCCTGAACAAGAAGGTGTGGCTGAAGTCAGGGGGGTACATCATCATTGACCAGACCGAAGCCCTGGTGGCCATTGATGTGAACACGGGCCGGTATGTGGGCAAGCACAATTTTGAAGAGACCATCCTCAAAACCAACCTGGAAGCTGTCAAGGAGATTGCCTACCAGATCCGGCTGAGAAACATCGGTGGTATCATTATCATCGATTTCATTGACATGAAAAAACACCTGCACAGGGAAAAGGTGATGGCCCAGCTCCACGAGGTCCTGAAAAAAGACAAGAGTCAGACCAATGTGCTGCCCCTGTCCGAACTGGGCCTTGTGGAGATGACCCGGAAGCGGATCCGCAAGAATCTTGCCAGGACCCTCTGCGAACCCTGTTTTTATTGCGGAGGGGACGGCGTTCTTCTGTCAGGCAGGTCCATCTGTCACAAGATATACCGGGATCTGCTCAGTGAATCCGGGGACATGATGGGGAACCGGTTTACTGTCAAGGTGCATCCGGAGATCGCCCAGCTCCTCCACGGGGAGGAAAAGCGGTTGATTTCGTCCCTGGAAAACCGCATCGGCAGTGCCATTGTGGTCTATCCGGAACCCCACTACCATCTGGAAGAGTACCATATTTTTGAGACCCTGGTGAAATAGAAAGACAAATAACAAAAAGGGGTGGTTTGGAATTTGATCCATTGCCATTTGATAGTTGAATGGTTTTAAGAAAAATTTGAACCTTGACACCAAACCCATAATAACGTAAAATACAGTGTTTATTATGGCAGATTTGTAAGGGGTTGTCAGGGGAGCCGTTTATGTTTCAGGTGGCTCCGGCGTTTTTCCTCCCTTTAGACGACTGCCCGGGGATTTGGTTTCCAGGCCTGGCTGTACAGGCCTCTGGTATTGCAGGGTACAATCAAACTTTCGTTTTTTATCTATTTTTTAAGGATTTTTTTTATTATGAAAAGAACATTTCAGCCAAGCAGGCGCAAGAGATCAAGAAAACACGGGTTTTTGAAAAGAATGTCCACCGCAGCAGGACGGCGCATTGTGAACGCCAGAAGGGCGAAGGGGCGGAAAAAACTGTCTGCTTAAAAAAAGGTTTTGACGTTTGGGTTATTCATTCCCCAAGACACACAGGCTCTTGAAAAGAAGCCAGTTTTTAAAATTATCCAGATCGGGAAAAAAGAGTGGAACCAGGTGTTTCCTGGCCATTTTCCGTCAGGGAGAGGCCGGGAATAACCGAATTGGCATTACTGTTTCAAAAAAGGTTGGGAAAGCAGTCGTACGCAACAGAATCAAGCGTGTTGTCAGAGAGTACTATCGAAACAGAAAAAAGACAATACCAGGAAACCGGGATATTAATATCATAGCAAAAAAAAATGCAGATGCTCTGACCTTTAACGAGGTCACAGCTGAACTTGACAGGCTTTTTGAAAAGATTACAAGGGTGTGATGATGAAACAGGTATTAATCATATTTATCAGGGTGTACCAGTGCTGCATATCTCCCTTTACAATATCATCATGCCGTTTTTATCCATCATGTTCCCATTATGCCCTGGAGGCTGTGACGGTTCACGGCAGCGTGAAAGGGGCTTTGCTTTCAATAAAAAGAGTATTAAAATGTCATCCGTTCCACCCCGGAGGCTTTGACCCTGTTCCAAAAACTTGATTTTTTCAGCGACACTTCTTTCCTCTTTTTTTGTGTGATCTGGATTAAACGGAATTTATTCATCACCAGGAGAAAAGATGGAAGAACAGAAAAGGCTTTTTATAGCTATTATTCTTTCAATAGTTGTTATAATAGGGTGGAATACACTCTTTGTTGATAAAACGACCATTACAAAACAGCAGACAGCAACAGACCAGCAGGAGCCGGGAGTTGGAGACAAAAAAGGCGATGCCGGCAGCCAGGTGGCCGATTATAACCCTGAAACAGCGGCGGAGGCTGATCCTGGGTCTGCTTCAGAAAAAAAGGACCTGCCCGATCCCCCTGTGGATTCCCGCACCATCTCCCTGTCAACGCCTCTGTACAACATCAGGATAGCTGAACACCGCGCTGAAGTGACAAGCCTCACCCTGAACGATTACCATGAAACAGCCGACAAAGGGTCTCCTCTCAAGGAGCTGGTAAGCCAGAAAACTCCCAGGGGGGTGTTTGGTTTTGATACCGAAGGGAAAAGCATTCCAGGACTTGAAAATGCTGTCTTTACGGTTCAGACGGAAGCGGACCGTTTCAACCTGAAAAACGGTGAAAAAAGCGTCACCTTTTCATGGGAATCGTCCTACGGCATTGTGTTTGAAAAGATCTACACCTTTTCAGCGTCCACCTACCTCATCGATCTTGATTTTGTCATCAAGAACGGTTCCGGCATGCCCTTCAACGACTCCCTGGAGATCACCGTTCCCGGTGTCATCGATGAGGATGCCTCGAGATTTGCCTTTGAAGGGCCCACCTTTGTTCTCAATGACGATATCATGGAGATCGATGCCGATGACATCGAGGACAAGGACACCTATCTCGGTGATGTGAGTTTTGCCGGGGTTGCCGACCGCTATTTCATCTCGTGCATTGTTCCTGAGACTCCTTCCCCTGCCAAGGTCAAGCTCTCCTATGACAAACCTGTGGTGAGGGCAACGTATGTAAAGGCCATGGACAGACTGGACCCGGGCAAGCAGGTCCGTTATTCCTTCAAGTGTTTCATGGGACCCAAGAGCTTGAAAGTGCTTGGTGGTTACGGGTACAATCTCAAGAAGAGCGTCAATTTCGGCTGGTTTGATATCCTGGCCAAGCCCTGCCTCATTGCCATGAACCTCATCCACGATATCATACCCAATTACGGGGTTGCCATTATCCTTTTAACCATTCTGATCAAACTTATCTTCTGGCCCCTTGGAACAAAGAGTTACAAGTCCATGAACGACATGAAGAGAATTCAGCCGCTGATGATGGAGATAAGGGAAAAGTATAAAGATGACAAGCAGAAGATGAACGCAGAGGTGATGGGCCTTTACAAAACGTACAAGGTCAATCCCATGAGCGGGTGTCTTCCCATGGTGGTTCAGATGCCGATCTTCCTGGCCCTCTACAGGATGCTCTACGAGGCCATTGAGCTTCGCCACGCTCCTTTCCTGGGGTGGATCACCGATCTTTCTGCACCGGACCGGCTGTTTCATTTTGATGTTGCCATTCCTTTTATGCAGGCACCTGCCGGCATTCCTGTTTTAACCATTGTCATGGGTGCCACCATGTTTCTGCAGCAGAAGATGTCACCGTCCACCGGTGACCCCACCCAGGCAAAGATGATGATGCTGATGCCCCTGTTTATGACCTTCATCTTTATCAATTTTCCTGCAGGGCTTGTCCTGTACTGGCTTGTAAACAATATACTATCCATCAGTCAGCAGTACTACATTCAAAAGAAATTCGCCTAACCATGGAGGTATTATGAAACAGACTCAGGAATTTGAGGGTAAAAATGTTGACCAGGCAATTGACAACGCCTGTTCTCTGTTGAGTTTAACCCGGAAACATCTGAAATACGATATTATCTCTTCCGGTTCATCGGGTATTTTCGGCATTGTTGGCATGAAAAAGGCCCGGATACGGGTCACCCTTCCGGAAAAAAAGGGGGATGCCGGCAAAAACAACAAAAAAACCGATACCACGGATATGGACGGTGTGATGTCCATCGTGGACGAGGCCTTTGGGGAGAAGAAAGAGGGCAAACCCCAGGATGGCAAAATCAAGGGGGACAAACCCGGGGCCAGTGGACCTGAAAAGGCTGAATCGAAGCCCGGAGAACCCAGGGAAGCAGAGGTGAAAAAGAGTAGTGGGAAACCTCAGGCACCGAAACAGCGCGAAACAAAACCGCCTGAATCCACTGGAAGCGCAAAACCGGGACCTGGGAAAACAAAAAACGGCGAGCCCGGTGGAGATGCAAAACCGGCACCTGGGAAAACTAAAAATGGCGAATCCGGTGGAGAGGCAAAACCGGCGCCTGGGAAAATCGAAAACGGTGAATCCGCTGGAGGGGCCGCGTCCAAACCCTCTGAAACCAGAGAGGAGGCTCCCGCTGCCCAGGCAACACCCAAACCGGCCGAGCCTTCGAAACGAGAGATGAAAAAAACTGAGCAAACTGTGAAGGAGGACCCTGAACTTGAAAATGCCCCCACTGGTGAGGTTCTGGAATCCGTTGAGGAAGAGACGTCCTTCAGGGTTACAGTGGACAGGGATGAAGGCTTCCCGCCTTCTTATCGGGACGAGGAGCCCGTTGATGTGCCTGAAGAGGCCATTGCCCTTGGCAAGGCAACTCTCCAGAAGATGATCGATCTTATTACAGAGGATGCTACGGTTACGGCCGAGTCTGACCAGGACAAGCTCCTGCTGCGGGTCAACGGTGGTAATTCCGGGGTTCTCATCGGGCGGAGGGGCCAGACCCTGGAAGCCATGCAGTTTCTCACAGACAAGATCATCAACCGGAAAAGCGACTCCAGGGTGAGGCTGAAAATCGATATTGAAGGGTATATGGAAACCCGGACAGCCAACTTGAAATCCCTTGCCTTTAAAATGGCTGACAAGGCAAAAAAGACCGGCAAACCGGCAACCATAAACCAGATGACCGCCCAGGACAGGCGGATTGTCCATCTGGCCCTGAAGGACGATTTCAAGGTGAGAACCCAGAGCATGGGGGACGGATACTACCGGCGGCTGGTGATTTTTCCCAAGCAGGGGGCTGCGAAAAAGAAAAGGTCCTCGAGAAAATAGTTGCCATGACCCAGGAGACCATAGCGGCCATTGCAACGCCCCCGGGGAGCGGCGGCATCGGTATCATCCGGATTTCCGGCCCCGATGCTCTCAAGGTGGTGTCAGGGCTGTTCGGGAGAAATGACAGTAGAGCGGAAGCGAACCTCTCACTTGAATCCCACCGGATGGTGCATGGGTACATATTCGAGGCGGCATCGGGCTTTGTCATTGACGAGGTGATGCTGGTGGCCATGCTGGCCCCCAGATCCTATACCGCTGAAGATGTTGTGGAGATACAGTCCCATTCCGGCCCTTTTGTCATGAAGACCATTCTCAACCAGGTGCTGCTCAAGGGGGCAAGGCTTGCCGAGCCCGGGGAGTTCACCAAACGGGCCTTTCTCAACAACAGGATCGATCTGACCCAGGCCGAGGCGGTGGCCGATATCATCAACGCCAGAACCGCCGGGTCCTTGAAAATTGCCGCATCCCAGAATACCGGGGCTCTCAGGGCACTCATTGAAGACGCCAGAACCGGGCTCATCGCTTTTCTGGCCCAGGTGGAATCGGCCATCGATTTTCCCGATGAGACGGAACAGCTCATTTCCCATGACCAGGGAGCTGCCACCCTGGACAGGGTCATCGCCGTATGCCAGAAGGCCCTCCAGCAGTACGAGGATGCCCATTTTTTGCGGGACGGTGTCAAACTGGTCATCTGCGGGGCCCCCAATGTGGGCAAGTCAAGTCTGATGAACCGCCTTCTCGAAACCGAACGGGCCATTGTGACCTCTGTCCCCGGCACCACACGGGATTTGATCGAGGACAACGTCAACATCAACGGTATTCCCTTTTTGATTTCGGATACCGCAGGCATGCACCAGACAGACGATCTTGTGGAGAAAATCGGCATTGAAAAGGCCAAGACCCATATCCAGGAAGCCGATCTGGTCCTTTTCATGAAAGAGGCAGGGGCTGTCAATTTTGAAAAAGAATTTATTTCTGTGGTTCCGCCGGGCAAAAAGGTTATTGTGGTGATCAACAAGACAGACCTTTTAAAGACCGATGATGTACCGGCATTGCCGGAAACCTTTGACACCATTCCCTGGGTAGGTATTTCCGCCCTGGAAAACCGGGGGATAGACGAGTTGAGAAAGATGATAACCCGGGAGACTGTGGAGAACCTTGAGAACACCTCTTCCATTGTGCCCAATTTACGGCATAAGCTGGCCCTTGAAAGGGCCGTTCAACGCCTCAATGATGCAAAACACGGCCTGGAAGTCAACCGGGAAGAGGAGACCCTGGCCATTGACATCAGAAACGGAGCTGATTACCTTGGTCAAATTACCGGCGATACCGCGGGGATCGATATCCTTGACACAATTTTTAAAAATTTCTGTATAGGCAAATAGAGGATTTAATACAATGGCATTGGATTTTAAAGAACATTTTGCAAAATATGAGGCCGTGGTCTCAATGGTGGACGGTGTCTTTGACAAGGTGAAAAACGACTATCCCAAAGAGGTGTTCTGCAGGGAAAAGTGTTCTGACTGCTGTTATGCGATTTTTGACCTTA
Organism: Desulfobacteraceae bacterium; assembly: GCA_035268945.1. GTDB lineage: Bacteria > Desulfobacterota > Desulfobacteria > Desulfobacterales > Desulfobacteraceae > DATFJZ01. The sequence continues at coordinate 13,094 of DATFJZ010000439.1, forward strand.
CCATCATCGAGGCGGTTTATATCAACCACAAGTTCAACGAGACGTTTTCAGGTTCGAAAAAGCTCGAGCTCATCGACGAAGCGGCCAAGATCGACCGGTCTCTGTACAAAATGAAAAAAGAGGCATACCAGGAGACAAAAAAGGGAAAAAATGAGGTGGATGTCCTCGGTATGATGGCCGCAAAGCGGGTTCGGTGTCCCCTGCTCAGTTCGGACAACCTCTGCATGCTCTACGAAGCACGTCCCATCACCTGCCGGCTCTACGGAATCCCCACATCCAGTGCCGGAATGAGTCACATCTGCGGCCAAACCAATTTTGAAGAGGGGAAAAGCTATCCAACGGTGAACATGGACACCATCTACTCCCAGCTCCAGCTGATTTCCGCCGAGTTCACCCGGGCCATCAACTCCAAGCATGTCAAGATGTGCGATATGCTGGTGCCGGTATCCACGGCCCTGATCACCAATTACAATGAAGAGTATCTCGGGATTGAGGTGTAGCCATGGAATCGTTTACTCCCCAGGAGATAGCGGCAAAGAAAAAGGCCATTTTTGATGCCATGGGCAAAAGGGGCCAGAAGCAGATCATGAGGATCGGTTATGAGAAGTGGGATCCCATCCAGACCCCCAAAGATCCCATTGACATTCGCAGGGACAAATCCAAACGCACCACCCAGCAGCTGGTCAGCGAGTTTCTCCAGCAGTCCGGTGAGGAGGGGTATTCAAGTGCCTTTTCCCAGGGTGCCCTGGAAATGGCCCTGGGGGTTGTCAATGAAGAGGAAAAGGTCAGGGGGATGTTTGCATTTGCCGTGTGGTATGAAAACCTCATGAAACGTGAAGGGGTGAAATCCTAACCCTTTATAAACAGGAGAGGCAATATCGCATAACCATGGCGGATCCCAGTGAAAAAATTGTGCTGGATATCCTGGCCGGAGCTGAAAATTACATGGCCCCGGGGGTGGTGGCAAAGGAGCTCTCGTCGAGGACCGGCCTCTCCTCCCGCCAGGCAAGGGGTGTGTTGCGGCGGCTTACCGACAGGGGGGAGATCGCATACCACTATACCTTTGGCGCCACCTATCTGGAGCTCTCCTTTGCAGGGTCTGTCAAGGTGACAGATCATTTTACCCTGAAACCCTTCCATGCCGGTGCCGGCAAAGGGACCAGGGATGGCGAAATCCTCCTGGAACAGGGTATCTCCTTTGGATCGGGGAGGCATCCCACCACACGGCTCTCCCTTGCCGCCATGGAGGTTCTTTTTTTCCAGCTGCAGCTGCTCACCCCCCATAAACCCATCAAGGCCGCTGATATCGGCACAGGATCAGGGGTGCTTGCCATTGCCGCCATCAAGGCCGGCGCCTCCCGGTGCCTGGCCCTGGACACGGACCCCAATGCCGTTTCCGAGGCGAAACACAATGTCCTTCACAACAGGCTTTCAGCGAATATTGCGGTGACCGGTTCTCCCCTGGAACGGGGGCAGGGCCCCTTTGATCTGATCTGCGCCAATCTGAGAGTTCCCACCTTGAAAGGACTGCTGCCCCTGTTTCTCGACATCACCAGTGAGGCGTCGGTTCTGATCATTTCAGGCATCAGAACCTGGGAAACGGCACATTTTGTCGAACTTTTTTCCAGGGGCGGTTTCAAACCTGTCTGGCGGAAAGATGACAAGCAGTGGTCCGGTTTGATCCTGCAAAAAAGCTGATCTTTTGAGAAAACAGCGCCCCATTGGCAGTTTTGACCTGGTGGGGGAATCGTTCACACAAGGAAAATATTATGAACAGCAGTCAACTATGTCTGGCAGAGACATTCACCGATCAGGGATTGAATTTCAAGGTGGACCAAGGGGATCTTGCCTTTGACCCCAGCGGCATAAAATCCAGGTTTCTTGACCTTGAAAAGCCCTGCTTCCTCGTTCCACAGGGGGACGGTCTGGGGGTCGGCAGTACCTCCTCCAGCGGGGCACCGGGAAGCGGTCTTAAAGCCGTGGCCTGGGCCCCGGCGTTTGCGGCGGAGCACCTGGGTGATCCGGGGTTTAAAAGGGACCACGGGGTCAGGTATTGCTACGCCACAGGTGCCATGGCCAACGGCATTGCCTCGGAAGCCATGGTCATTGCCATGGGCAGAGCAGGGTTCCTCGGCTCCTTCGGGGCTGGCGGGCTGGTACCCTCAAGGGTTGAAAAGGCCATTGTCACCATCCAGGAGGCCCTGCCCCACGGGCCCTGTGCCTTTAATCTGATTCACAGCCCCAATGAACCGGCCATTGAGCGGGATGTGGTGGCCCTTTACTTGAAATACGGGGTTCGCTGCGTTGAAGCGGCGGCGTTTATCAACCTTACCCGGAACATCGTTTACTACCGGGTGGCTGGTCTTTCAAGGGATGATAACGGCGGGGTGGTCATCAAGAACCGGGTGATGGCAAAAATATCGAGAAACGAGGTGGCTGCCCGGTTTCTTGCGCCGCCGCCGGAGAAAATCGTTGCCCAGCTTGTCCATGAGGGCCTTGTCACCCGGGAGCAGGCAGCCCTTGCCGCCCGGGTGCCCATGGCGGATGATATCACGGTTGAGGCGGATTCCGGGGGGCATACCGACAACCGGCCCCTGGTTTCCCTGCTCTCCTCTGTGATCGCCCTGAGAAACAGGGTCCAGGAGCAGGAAGCATACGAAAAAACGGTTCGTGTGGGGGCTGCCGGCGGCATTGCCACCCCTGAGGCCGCTTTTGCCGCCTTTGCCATGGGGGCGGCCTATGTTGTCACCGGTTCCGTCAACCAGGCCTGCGTGGAGGCCAATGCCAGTGAGCACACCCGCAACCTGCTGGCCCAGGCGGACATGGCTGATACCGCCATGGCGCCGGCGTCTGACATGTTTGAGATGGGGGTGAAGCTCCAGGTGCTGAAGCGGGGCACTTTTTTCCCCATGCGGGCCCAGAAGTTGTACGACCTTTACACCACTTACAGCTCCCTTGACGCGATTCCCCCTGAAGAGATGGAAAAACTCGAAAAGCAGATTTTCAGAAAACCCCTTGGGACGGTGTGGCAGGAGACCGTGGCGTTTTTCCGGGAACGGGACCCGGGCCAGCTTGAAAGGGCCCAGGAAAGTCCGAAAAAGAAGATGGCCCTGGTGTTCCGCTGGTACCTCGGTCTTGCCTCCAAATGGTCCAACATCGGTGACAACGACAGAAAGCTGGACTACCAGATCTGGTGCGGCCCCTGCATGGGGGCGTTCAACGCCTGGGTGAAGGGGTCGTTCCTGGAAGAGGTGAACAACCGCAGGGTGGTGGATGTCGCCCTGAACATCATGACCGGTGCTGCCTATCTCAACCGGCTGATGGTGCTGAAAAGCCAGAATGTCGTCGTTCCCCCGGAGCTGACCGGTTTTGCCCCCCGACAGTTCTGAGGCAGTCACGCTTGCGTTGCTGAGGTTTTTGTTTGAATCTGCCTTTCAATCAAGCTTGATCCTTTTGAACCCGCCAACGGTGACGGGTGGCCCACGTTATGATCAGAGCCCGATTCTGTATAACGGCCATGAGCATCGTGCTCACAACAAATATAAAAACAGTATTGCGCCACCCCCAGCGGATTGCCCCGGCCTCCACGAGAACGTCGGAGGAATTTTTCCCCTGCCAGCCTAAAAATCAGGAACTGCGGGCAAGTGTGTCCTCAAACAGCCTGATTTTCTTAACGCCTGGCAGGGAAAAAATCCTTATCTC
>DATFJZ010000440.1:0-3514 GCA_035268945.1 Desulfobacteraceae bacterium
GTGGATATCCTTGCCCACAAAAAGCCCCTTTCTTTAAAAGCCATTGCCGCCCGGGACAAAAATCCCGGGACCCGCCTGCTGGTGGAAAAAATGAAGAAAAAAGGGTTGGTGGCTGTGACAAGCCAGCTGAAAAACGACCAGGTCCGCATGAAAAAAGAGAAATTCGTTCTACTGGCTGAACCGCCTTCTCTGGATGGGAAAAAAAAACTCTCCAAAAAACGGAAAAGCCTTCTGGAACTTGTCGAGGAGAAAAAAGAGATCTCCTTGAACCGGTTAAAGCAGGAAATTCCCACGGCCCCGAGGCTTGCCAAGCTCCTTGCCGGGGACGGCTTTCTTGACATCGTTGAAAAACAGGTGTTCCGTGACCCCTTTGGGGAGCCGGTGGAACCCGACGAGCCGCCGGAATTGACCGACGAGCAGAAAATGGTGGTAAACCGTGTCACAGAGGAGATCGGGACGGGGTTTAACCGTTACCTTCTCTCCGGGGTGACGGGCAGCGGTAAAACCGAGGTGTACATGAACCTTGTGGCCGCAGCCGTGGACAGGGGAAAAGGCGCCATTGTCCTGGTGCCGGAGATCTCGTTGATCTCCCAGACGGAAAGACGGTTCCGGGCACGATTTGGCAGCAGTATAGCCGTACTTCACTCGGGGCTCTCCAATGGGGAGCTGCTGGACCAGTGGCAGCGCATCGTCACCAACGAGGCATCCATCGTCATCGGGGCCAGGTCTTCGATTTTTGCCCCCATCGAGAACCCGGGTATCGTGATTGTGGATGAAGAACACGATTCTTCGTACAAGCAGGAGACCTCTCTTCGGTACAACGCAAGGGACCTTGCCGTGGTCAGGGCAAAGCTGGCCGGCATTCCCGTGGTGCTGGGCTCCGCCACCCCCAGTGTGCAGTCCTATTTCAATGTGTGTGACGGCAGGTTCCAGGAGTTGAAGCTGGAAACCCGGGTGAACCGGCATCCTCTTCCGGAGATCACCCTGGTGGATTTGAAAAAGTACAAAGACGTTCGGGGCAGGGAAAAGATCATCACCCCGGAATTGTCAAAAAAGATCCAGAAGACCCTTGATAACGGCAATCAGGTGCTGATTTTCCTCAACCGGCGGGGGTTTGCCACTTTTCCCGTGTGCGAATCCTGCGGGGAGACGGTAACCTGCCGGTTTTGCGATGTGACCATGACCCTGCACAGGGACCGGGACGAGTTCCGGTGTCATATGTGCGGGTTTGCCGCTCCCCTTACCATGAAATGCCCCCATTGCCAGGGAAAAAAGATCAAGCTGTTTGGGTATGGCACGGAAAAGATAGAGGGAATGCTGAAAACCCTCTTCCCCGATGCCAGGATCGCCCGGCTTGACCAGGATACCGGAGCCAAAAAAGGGGCCGTGGTCTCTATCTTGAAAAAGGTGAAGAACCGCACCGTGGATATTGTTGTGGGAACCCAGATGCTGGCCAAGGGCCATGATTTTCCCGCCATCACCCTGGTCGGAGTGGTGTGCGCGGACCTCTCCCTGAACTTCCCCGATTTCAGGGCAGGGGAACGGACCTTCCAGCTGCTTGCCCAGGTGGCCGGCAGGGCCGGCCGGGGGGGGACAAGGGGCGAGGTGATCCTCCAGACTTACAGCCCCGACCATTTCAGTATCCAAGCCTCGAAAAACCAGGATTTCAGGGAATTTTACTACAAGGAGGTTCCCTTCCGCAAGGGATTGCTCTATCCCCCCTTTTCCAGGATTATCCAGCTGAAAATATCCGGCAAGGACAGGGAAAAGGTCGAACAGCACGCCGCACTTCTCGGGCAGGTGTGCCGCTCTTTGATGGAGAGGGACACCCTCTGCTCCCAGGTCCAGATGCTCGGTCCCATAGAGGCGGGAATACCGAAAATCGCCATGCGCTACCGGTGGCAGCTTCTGCTCAAGAGCCCGTCGGCAAAGGTGATCAACCGGCTGGTCAGGGAGCTGGTGTCAAACAAGAACGTGTTGAGCCGGAAGGATGTTTCCGTGGGAGTCGATGTGGATCCCTATTCGATGATGTAGAGATGATGTTGAAAAAGCAGGGCTGGATCGTAATACCTGCCATGCCTCGGAAGGGGCAGGCTTGGCTTGGATTTGGCCGAAATTGTGATCAAGCCCGAAAAGGACCTCGTTGTGAGAAAAAAAGCCAAACTGCTGGTGATCGATAATTATGATTCCTTTACCTATAATCTGGTTCAGATGTTTCCCCGGTCTTGTTTTGATATCATTGTGAAACGCTCCGATGAGATCACCCTGGACCAGGCCGAAGCCTTGGACCCCGATTTTATTCTGATCAGCCCCGGCCCAAAGGATCCGGCCCATGCCGGCATCTCAATGGCGGTTGTGGAGCGTTTTCATACCAGAAAACCCATTCTCGGCGTCTGCCTCGGCATGCAGTGCATCAATGAGGTATTTGGCGGCTCCACAGAAAGGGCGGCTCTGCCGGTCCACGGCAAGACCAGCAGGATCACCCATGGCGGCAGGGGGATCTTCCAGGGGATGCCCTCTCCGTTTTCGGCGGCCCGATACCACTCCCTGGTCATCAAGACCCGGAAAGGCCGGCTTGTGGAGACGGCCTGGAGCAGCACCGGCATTGTCATGGGACTGGAGCATCCTGAATATCCCCTGTTCGGTGTTCAGTTCCACCCGGAAAGTTTCCTCACCGACAGCGGTGAGCGTCTGATAAACAATTTCCTCAACTCCTCCGGCCAGAGGAGATGGTGACCCGTTGTGCGATGTAAGCGGTCAAATAACCGGCGAAGTGGGGCGAAGGTGTGTTCAATGCCGGAACAAGGAGTACATCGAGGCAATCCACAGGCTTTTAAGCCAAAAATAAAGGTGCAATTTGGAGAAGGATCTTATGAAGACAGACAGACACAATTTTGTCCACCAGTACAAAGGGGCCGGTGCTTTCGGCCTTGACAGGGAAACCGATGAAAAGACAGTGATGTTCTACCTCCAGAAGTTTTCCGAGGATACTTTTTTGGAGTCGTTGATACCAAGACTCTCCGACGAAGAACTCGAAGAGATCTACCTGTTTGTGAACGGAAAAATAAAACAGCACTTTTCCGAAGCGGAGTATCACCGTCTTTTCTTGAAAGATCGATGATGTTTGTTGGTTTTGGTTGTTATTGGTTGTCTTTTACCTAAAAAAGAAGTGGTGTTTAATTTTTTGTTGACTATGATTCCCTATTGTCCTATTTTCGGTTTTGTTTTATTCGATTTGGTTCCCCAATGCCACCAGAACACTTTTGATGCCTTCAGCCACATCCTCACGCGCCGTCTGGGCCGTCTCCACATTGCAGTACAGCGCCCGGTACTGCCCGCCTGCATTCAAATGATCCACCAGCATCAGCATGGAAGAAGTCTTGCCCTTCTGCCGGGGGGCATGCAGCACAAAATACTTTTTCTGTGCCAGAAGCATTTCAATTTCTGCCAGGTCAAACCGCTCCAATGGCGGAAGGCAGTAATGGTCCGCACAGTTCACCGGCCCGGCTGTATT
>DATFJZ010000441.1:0-4639 GCA_035268945.1 Desulfobacteraceae bacterium
CATGGCAAAGCTCTTTGCCTCGGAAATGGTCAACCAGGTGACGGCCAGGGCCATCCAGCTCCACGGCGGGTATGGATTCACAAAAGACTACCCGGTTGAACGATTTTACAGGGATGCCAGGGTGTTTACCATCTATGAAGGCACCTCGGAAATCCAGCGGGTGGTCATCTCCAACAATGTTCTAAAAGACAAGAGAAAGCCCTGATCCCCGGAGAAAAGAAACGGGCAAAAGGATCAATGGGGTGCAGGGATCAGGCTTGCTTTATTGTGCTTTTTACCGAAAACAGCCAGTTGAAAACTGGTAAAAAGGCAACCATGCAAGCCTGACCCGCTGGTTGACGAATCAACGGGTCCGGCCGAAGTGGTACGACTATTCCTGGAAGATCCTCTGGGCAAGTTCAACGTCTTCAGGGGAAAACACAAACAGGCATTTTGCATCCCCGGGGGAGACAGATCCATACACGTAATTGATATTGATCCCCTTTTCCCCGAACTTCCGGGTCACTTCCGACAGAGTGCCGGGAACATTTTCAAGATCAATGGCAATAACCTCTTTTGTGTCAAAAATATACTCCCGTTCCTTGAAAAGCTCCACGGCCTTGTCCGGCTTGTCAACAATGAGGCGGATCAGGGCGAACTGAGCCGAATCCCTCCGAACCGAACTGTAACTGGCAGACGAGGCGATCCGCTTCAGGGACTTTCCCCTTGCCTCAAAAAGGCTCTGCACATAGGCCGAGGCATCCTGGATGGTTATCGCATCAACATTGACATTGGCTTCTCCCAGATAGGTGGTTAAATTCCCCAGTTCACCCGGCGCGTTCTTAAGAAAAAGCGAAATCTCGACCCTGATCATACAGCACCTCCTGTAGCTAAATTTTGAGTTTTCAAGAAAAGATCACTGCCCCTCAAACGATGAAACGTCTCTTTTTTTTCCAGCCAAAGCTTTGTCCCTATGCCTTTTCGGCGATTTCCAGCCCCTTGTCAAAGGCCTTCATATTCAGGGGAATCAGCTTGGCCTTGGATGCAAACTGCTCCTTGACACTCTCCCGGAGCAGATCGATATCCACCATTTTGCTCTTTGCCGCAAAGGCGCTCACCGCCACAATATTGGCGCATTTGACACTGCCAAGCTCGATGGCTGCCTCGTTGGCCGGCACGATGAGTTCAACAACATCATCCCTCCCCGATTGAACCGGGATCAGTGAACTATTGATAAGTACCACTCCGTTGGGCTGCACATCCGGGGCAAATTTCTCCAGGGAAGGCCGGTTCATTGCCACCAGATGGGACGGGGTTTTGATAATCGGGGACCCGATGCGCTTGTCACCCACCACCACGGTGCAATAGGCGGTGCCGCCCCTCATCTCAGGTCCGTAGGACGGGACCCAGGCAACTTCCAGCCCCTGCTTCATGGCGGCATGGGCCAGCAGCTTTGCACTGAGCAAGATTCCCTGACCGCCAAAACCCGCAAACATAACCTCTTTTTGCATACACTCCTCCAAAACAACTGTTTTTTTTCACAGCATTCTCAGCCTTGATCATAACCCTCGCCATGGGGACAGACGGGTCAACGAACCAAAGAATATGGCCGGTGTTATGATCAAGTCCGAATTCTCTAATCGCCCTCCAGGCAGCAGGCAGGAACACGCCCCTTAACCGGGCTGCCGGAAAGGGCAGGCAACGGTTTAGGCTTCAGGGGTTTTAAACTCACCCAGGGGATAATAGGGAAGCAACGTCTCCTCAGCCCACTTCAAAGCATTCTGGGGAGTCATGCCCCAGTTGGTGGGACAGGTGCTTACCACCTCCACAAAGGAGTAGCATCTGTTTTCAATCTGGTACTCAAAGGCCTTTTTAATTGCCTTTTTTGCCTTGTTGATAAACTTGGGCTTTAAGACCGCCTGCCGGGTGACATACCCCGGGGTGGCAAGGGTCGACAGGAGCTCGCACATCCTCATGGGCATACCGGTCTGTGCGGTATCCCTGCCAAAGGGGGCAGTGGAGGCTCTCTGGCCCGGCATGGTGGTGGGGGCCATCTGGCCGCCGGTCATGCCGTAGATGGCGTTGTTGACAAAGATGGTGGTGAATTTTTCACCGCGGTTTGCCGCATGGACGATCTCGCCCATGCCAATGCTGGCAAGGTCTCCGTCACCCTGGTAGGTAAAGGCCACAAGATCCGGTCTCACCCTCTTGATGCCGGTGGCCATGGCAGGGGCCCGGCCGTGGGCCGCCTCCTGAAAATCGCATGTAAAATAGTTGTACGCCAGAACAGCGCATCCCACCGGGGCTATTCCCACGGTTCTGCCCTTTATGGCCAGCTCATCGATGGCCTCGGCCACCAGTCGGTGGATAATGCCGTGGGTGCACCCGGGACAATAGTGTGTATGGGCATCGGAAAGGGCTTCCGGCTTTGAAAACGTTTTTCCCATTCTAAAAATACTCCCTGGAAGATTGTTAAGATTTCAATAATGACTTGATATGAGAAATAATCTCTTCAGGTGAGGGAATATCACCGCCACACTGACCATACCATCCCACATCCCGCCGCCCCTTCACCGAACGTTCAACATCCTCCACCATCTGGCCCATACTCATCTCGATGCTGACAACATGCTGACAGCTCTCCTTAACGGCAGCATCAAAAACGACCTTTTCGGGAAAGGGGAACAGGGTCTTGGGTCTGACAAGCCCCACTTCAAGGCCGTCCTGCTTCATCATGTCAATGGCCGTCTTGCAGACACGGCTCATGGTGCCGTAGCTGACAATCAGAACCTTGTAATCGCCGTCCGTGTTGTACCTCTCAAACATCACCTCTTCCTCTTTCATCCGCTGGTAACCGGCCTTGAGGGTAAGGTTGTGATCATTGAGCTGCTTTGGATCGAGGAAAAGGGATTTTACAAGATTCTTCTCCGTGCTCTTCCTCGTATCCATGCCGTTGGTGGCCCAGTCATCCTTGTTGGAAGGCGCCACGGTCAAGTCTTCGGGAAACGCCACCGGCTCCATCATCTGGCCGATGAGGCCGTCTCCGAGGATCATGACGGGTCCTCGGTATTTCTCGGCCAGGGGAAAGGCCTTCATGGTCATCTCAACGGCCTCCTGCACCCCGTCCGGCGCCATGACAAGGACCCTGTAATCCCCGTGACCGCCACCCTTGGTTGCCTGGAAATAGTCCCCCTGGGAGGGAAGAATGCCCCCAAGGCCGGGGCCGCCCCTCATGATATTGACAAAAACCGCCGGACACCTGGCCCCTGCGATATAACTGATGGCCTCGCTCATCAGGCTGATCCCCGGACTGGACGAGGTGGTCATCACCCGTTCTCCGCAGCCTGCGGCACCGAAGATCATATACCCCACGGCCACCTCACTCTCTCCCTGGACAAAGGTTCCGTTTACCTCTGGCAGGCGTTTTGCCAGGTATTCGGCAACTTCCGACTGGGGCGTAATGGGATAGGCAAAATAGTTCAAACATCCTGCCCTGACAGCGGCCTCTCCAATGGCTTCATTGCCTTTCATCAACACTTTGGCCATCACGTCTCCTTTATCTTCTCTTTTTTATTTTCATCCGCGGTTCCTGTAATGGTGATGGCCACATCAGGACACATGGTGCAACAGAGGGCGCAGTGAATACAGTCGTCAGGACGGGCCTGAAATACCGGGAAGTAGCCCTTGGGACTGACCTTGCCGGATATCTCGAGAACATCCTTTGGGCAGACATCCACGCACAACCCGCAGCCTTTGCATCTTTCATCATCAATCACATGTTCATATGCCATAAACCTAGCTCCTCTTCCATGGTGGGGCAAGTTTTCTTGTTACGGGCAGAACCGGACAGTCAAACCTGCTCACATCGAGTTCTGGCAGAAGCGCCGCATCTGCTGTGATAAACCCGATGGGAATGCCTGTTTCACCGGACAGGGCCTGTACCAGTTCATACCCTTCATAGATAATATCCGGAGTTGTTTCGTCAATGAGATTGGCATTTCCTACAAGACCGGTCACGTTTAATCCGGAAGAGGTTTCGATCTCTTCCATGATTTTCATACATCCTTTTACCGTTTCTGTAAAGGGCCTTAACGGATTTACCACCTGGAACATGGAAACTTTTTTTCCCAGAAAATGGTCCTTCAACGCGGCAAGAACGGTAACCCCCGTATCATCTCCTCCGGCATCAAGGATGGCAAGATCACCGGCCTGTTTGATCAACCCGGCCACCTGGGGGACCAGAATGGGCAGATCGGCATCCATATACTTTTCCTCCGGCAGAATCACCCGTATCCCCGACCGGGTAAGGGGTCCCCTTACCTCCCTGGTCCTGAAATAGGGGTTCACAAGATCAAGATCGGCAATGGCAACGGAACTCCCCGCCGCTTTTCTGTTAAAGGCGAGGTTGACAGCGGTTTCGGTTTTCCCGCTTCCATAATTCCCTGCAATGATAACAATACCGCTCACATCAATATCCAAAACATCCTCTCCTTTTTCGGGCTTGACCCTGATACCGGCTCCACGTATCAACGGATTTAACCGATTTTATGATCAAGCAGCCTCTTTCACAACAACCATGACAGCCCTTCTATCCCGGAAAAAGCGATAAACTGCCACTAAACCAGATTTTAACGGGGTTTGCAATTATTTATTTCAGGCA
>DATFJZ010000442.1:0-3291 GCA_035268945.1 Desulfobacteraceae bacterium
CCACAAGAAGGGTGGGCATGATCATGATCATGTCAGCGGTGCGCATGAGAAGACCATCGATGATTTTCCCGCTGTAGCCCGCCGCCATGCCGATAATGGTGCCAAAGACAATGCTCATGAAAGCCGCCGAGACACCCACCATAAACGCCACCCTGGCCCCTGTGAGCAGCTGGCTGAAAAGATCCCGCCCCATGTAATCCGTTCCCAGCCAGTGATCAGCCCCCGGGGGGGTCACATTGGAGATATCCGGATCAACCCCTGTCATGGGATGGTACATGGGATCGATCCACGGAGGGACAAAACTCGCCGCTGCCATCAGGGCAAAACAGATCAACAGAACAACCCCGCATTTTCCCAGGGGATTTTTCCAGAAAAAGGCCAGATAGGCAAAGATCCTTCCTGATCTGTGCTGCCGGCGGGTAAAGTCTAAACGGGTGCTTCTTGGCAAAACCATTGATGATCTCCCTGATGCTTGAGGGGTTATCCATATTTAATCCTTGGATCCAGCCAGGTGTACAGTATATCCACAATAAAATTGGCCACGAGCACCACAATGGAAATAAAGAGAAACGAGGCAAGGGCAAGGGGGTAATCGTTGTTGGTGACGGCAAAGATCAGCTCCCTGCCCAGCCCCGGCCAGGAAAAAATGATCTCGGTCAAGGCCCCCCCGTTGACGGAAAAGGCAAGGCTTAAGCCAATGCTGGTCACCACGGGAAGGGAGGCATTGGGGGCGATGTGATGGTTGCAGATCTGCTTGTCACTGAGCCCCTTGGCCTTTGCCGTCATGACATAATCCTCTCCGATCACATCCAGCATGCTGCTGCGCATGATGAGCATGTAGGAGCCGAAATGGATGATGCACAGGGTGAAAAGGGGCAGCACCATGTGATAACCGATGTCCATCGCTTTCATAAACCAGGTGGTATCGGGGTTGATCCACAGTTCCGGGGAGAGCATCCCCCCCAGGGGGAAAAGCCCGATATGATAACCAAAAACCCAGATCACAATCAATGCGATCCAGGGCAGAAACAGAGTGTGGCAAACCAGAGCCACAATGGTTCCAATGGTGTCTATTCGTTCTCCCTTGTGCCATGCGGATATTTTACCCAGAAAAATGCCGGCAAAGGCCGACAGGACAATGGAGGTGGTGAAGAGCAGAACGGTATTGGGAAGCCGGTCGGCGATAATGGCGATGACCGGTTCTCCGTAGTGAAAGGAATTGCCCAGACTGCCCTGGACAAAGTTTTTAAGGTAGATAAGGTACTGGGTCAACAGGGGCTTGTCAAGGCCCAGCTGGGAAATCATGTACCGGGCATCCTCATGGGTCATGGAGGGGTCCACCATCCTGTTCACAGGATCGCCCGGAGCAAAGTGGAACAGCAGAAAAAGAACGGTGAGCAGAACAAAGAAAATCAGGACAATTTCCACCGAGCGCTTTATAAAAAAAAGTTTCATCTCATAACACCTCCTCTGACAACAGAGAGGGACCAGATATTGCCGATGCCCCCGACCATTTCCACCCACCCGGTGAAGTTGTCCGTGTTCACCGCTTCCATAAGGGTTGGATTGTACAGGGGAAAATAGGGCACATCCCTTAACACAATGCTCTGCATTTTCCAGATGAGCGTCTGTCTTTTTTCCTTGTCCATGGCAGCCAGGGAGGCGTTGGCAAGGCGGTCAAACGCTTCGTTTCGGTAGCCGCTCATGTTCCATCCCCGCTCTTTATCGTTTTTTGAATGAAAAAAGCTTCTCAAATAGTCCGGGTCCAGGGAGAGCCTGCCGTAGCCGAGGATGAAGGTATCAAAATCGTGCCGTCCCTTGACCTTGTCCAGAAGAGCCCCAAAGGACATGGGGCGGCTGGAAGCTGGAAGGCCAAGGGCCTTGACCCACTCCTGGATCATGGTACCGCAGGCCGCACGGTGGGGATCATACCCGGCAGGGGGAGTCAGGATGGTAAACCGTTCCATGGGTTGACCGCCGGGAAGGCGGATGGTGGAGGGCTCAACAACCTGGTTTTCACCGTTTATCGGTGGAATCTTCCAGGTGTACCCGGCGTCAGATAAAATACGCCAGGCCCGATGGATCCGCTGATTCCTGGAAAGCCCCTCGCCGTATCGGGGAAGGGCGGGGTTGTGCCAGAAGCGGTTTCCCCTTGGCACCACAGAACTCATCTTGGTTGCAAACCCCTGCATAATACGGGAAACGATAAACTCCTTGTCGATCATAAAAGCCATGGCCCGCCTCAACGGGGGATGGGAAAACGGCGGCCTGCGCAGGTTAAACCCCATGTAGTAGAAAGCGCTTTTTTTGCTGACAAAAACCTTTGTGTTCCTGTTACGGCGCAACCCCTCCATATGCCCCGGCTGGATACCGGACCAGTAGTAGTCGATGCTCCCCTTTTTCAGGGCAAGGATGGCAACATCGGCAGACCGGTATACTTTAAAGAGGAGTTTTTCCATGTAAGGCCCCAGATTGTGGCCCTGGATGGTTTTGCCGGTTCCAAAAAACAGGGGGTTTCTCTCAAGAAAGATATACGCCCCGGATCGTCTCTGTTTCAGGACAAAGGGCCCGCAACCCAGGGGGGCCTCGATTTTATGGTTGACCAGGGTCCGGTAGGGTTTTTCCGTTTTAAGGGCCTCTTGTGTAATGGCCCCCCACTCTTTTTTAGAAACAATGGGGATGCCAAGGGAGCGGGTGAGAAAAATGGCCTTGGGCTTTTTCAGAAAAAAACGGACCGTTCGGCTGTCAACGGCTTCCACCCGCTTGACGAACCGCCATTTTGAGATATACCGGGGCACCTTAAACTGCTTGATCAGCCCAACGGTGAACACAACATCATCGGCTGTGAGATCTGAGCCGTCGGACCATTGCACATCCCTCAATTTGACGGTGTAGGACAAGGCATCGGGGTTGTACACCGGTTCGCTTCTGGCAAGCCAGGGAACCAGCTTGAGGGTTTCGGGGTCCCGAATGTAGAGATGCTGGTAAATCAGGGAGAGGACCTTCCTGGAATTTGCGTCACTGGCAAGCCAGATATTAAGGGTTTCCGGCTCTTCGGAAATCCCTACCTTGAGGATATTTCCGTCCCTGTTCCGGGAACAGGAGAAACCCACCAGGAATATTAACAGGATAAAAAAAATCAATCTGGCGGGTGTCAACCATGGGGATCTGTTACCCATGACCCTGCTCCCCTGCCCGCTTTTCCAGAAAATCCACCACGTCGGTTTCAATCCTCACACTGTTCAGCTGATTGATCCTTGGAATTCCCCCGGGACTGACACAGTTTATCTC
>DATFJZ010000443.1:0-4318 GCA_035268945.1 Desulfobacteraceae bacterium
CGTAGGAGAGGGCCACCTGGGCGAGTTTCTCGCCGATCATCACCCAATAGGCCTTGATGTGGTCGAAGTTGTCCAGCATCAGCCGGGCAACGGCAATGGTCTTCAGGTCATCCACGGCGGTGGTTGGTGGGATATGGGAAAGCCGTGTGTTCTCTGAATGAAAGGCCAGGGGAATAAAGGCTGAAAAACCGCCGGTGCGATCCTGGAGTTCCCGAAGGGTAACAAGGTGGTCCACCCGCTCCTCAATCGTTTCGATGTGGCCGTAGAGCATGGTGGCGTTGGAGGTAAGCTTGCTGTTGTGCACTGCCTCCATGATCTCAAGCCATCGCCGGTGGCCGATCTTCCGTGGGAAGAGCTTTTTTCTCACCCGGTCGCTGAGCACTTCTGCCCCGCCCCCGGGCATCATGTCAAGACCGGCTTCCTTCAAGGCACTGACGGTCTCCTCAACGGAAAGGGACGAGAGTTTTGAGAGATAATCGATCTCCACACAGGTGAAGGCCTTGATCTTTGTGCGGGGCCGGATTCTTTTTGCCGTGTGCAGCAGATTTAAAAAATAGTCAAAATCAAGGGCAGGATTGAGCCCCCCCACGATGTGCAGCTCATTGACAGGCTCGTCAATGCGTTCCTCGATTCTTTCGGCAATCTCGTCACCGGACCAGCAATAGGCGCTTTCATCGTCTCTGTCCACGGCATAAGCGCAGAACAGACAGCGGTTTTTACAGATATTGGTGTAGTTGAGGTGCTGGTTGTAAACGTAAAAGGCCCTGTTGCCGTGACGCCTTCTCCTGACAAGGTCGGCCAGCACGCCAACCCCGGTAAGATCCTGGGTTTTGAAAAGTAAACACCCGTCTTCCTTTGAAAGACGGGTGCCGTCAGCCACTTTCTTGTATATGCTCTTCAGGTTTTTGTCTAAAAATAGATGTTCCATTAACGCTTTTTCTTTACCCTCCTGACAACCTTTTTTTTCTTTTTTGGCGGCTGATTTGCCGCAGCAGCATTCTGAACCGGATCCAACAGGTTGTCCTGGCTGTAGGAACACGATGCCCTGGGGCATTTCAGCCCCTTTCCCTGGGCCGTGTTCATCTCTACCAGATAGGGATTTTTGCACATGGGACAGGGAAAGTGATAGGGCTGGTCCCAGCTGACAAACCGGCACTCGCTGTTTGAGCAAGTGTAATACGCTTTACCGGCAGGGGTTTGTTCCGATACAACCTTTCCCCCATTGCACACCGGGCAGGCCATGGCAAGCTCGGCTTCAAAGGCGGCAATCCTGGCTTCAATATCCTCAGGAGATTCCTGTTCTTGTCGGTTCGATTGCTTATCATCTTTCTCAGCAGCCTGGCTTTCACGGCGGAGTCTCTCCTCTTCGGCTGCTTTTAACCGCTCTTCCATGGCTTTGAGTTCTGCTTCCCGGGCGGCCATTTTTTCCTCGCGCTCTTTCAGCGCCTGCTCTTTTTCCCGGGCTGACCTGGCAGCCTCTTCTGCCACTGCAAGCTCCTGCTCACGGATTTCAAGCTCCCTGGCTCTTTTTTCCGCCTCCCTGGCAGCGGCTTCGGCCTCTTTGACCTTTTCTTCCCGCTGGGCAAGTTCTTCTGCCCTCAGCTGTGCTTTTCTGGCCTCGTTTTCCGCTTCGGCCTTTGCCGCCTCCCTGGCAGCAAGTTCCTCCTTTGAGGGCCCTTTGTCAAACAGATCCTTGACAGTGGCTTTTTCAGAAGCCGAGCCGTCACTGGAATAAAAAGAAGGCTTGCGGTCACTCCTCTTGCGCCGCAGATTGGCCAGCCGTTTTGCCGAGGCGGCCTTTAACTTCTCCGCCACCTCTTTTGATTCTTTAAAAGACATCTCCATTGCCGGATCGGCGGCCTTGGCTTCCACCTTTTCTTTGGTAACGGCAACCCCCCGGCTCTTGAGGGTCTGGGCAAAATTCTTTTTTGCCTGTTCCAGGGATTTTCTGCCGCTAACCACCTCATCGTTCATCTGCATGACAAAAGCGATAAGGTTCATCCCCTGCATGCCTGGAAACATGTTGTCCAGGAACCCCACCATTGTATAGGCAGGCACCTCTGCCACCAACTCCTGGTTGAAGTTGGTACTGAGGTATCCCATCTGGATAACCGAATCAACGGCCTCGATGAGAGCGTCATCCTCTTCAAGGCCTATCTCGACAAGTTCCCTGATCAAGGATTTCCGGGTAAACCGCTCGGGAGGGGAATCGGCAAAGCTCTTGATCTCCCGCTCCCGCTCAACAGCAATGAGGATGCATGAAATATTGGCAAGATTGTACGACATCAGGGCAATATCGGTATCCATCTCGATAAACGAGGTGATCTCCTTGGCAAGGATCTCGTCCAGCTCACCCCTTACCCGGGAAACATCTAGTTGATCGGCGTGATCGTGGGCCATCATCTGCCCCCATTGTTAATATCTGAAATCATGCCCGCTATGCTTGACGCCATGGATGAAAGGTCTTTCCTGGCACTGGGCTCCCCGTCACGGTCAGGGTCAAATGCTTCGTCACCGACCGAAACCGTTTTGTTTTCCGCCTTTTCCGTTTCATCGCTCCCGGAGGTTGACAGCTCAAGGCATTCTCCATCCCTGCCAAATGTCACTGAAAGGGACACCTTTATCTCAAAATCAAACTGGTAGGCAATCTTGTCTTTGTACACAACAAGGTCACCATTTTTGTAGTCCACTTCGTCCTGGAGGGTGAATTTATGCTTTTCCAGAAGCAGCTGCTCAATGGCCCCCCAGTCCAGCTCGGCATTTACGGAATCAATCAGCTCTCTCTGGCTGGATCGGATTGTGTTCGAATTTGTAATTTTCATCTTAACAGCTCCCAATTGGAATACAAATGACGAGGTTCCCGGTCAGCCGATGGCTCTGCTGCCTGCACTGTCAGCTGAAAAAGAGCTCCACCTCTCTGGCGAGATTCAAGTATGCCCTGGCACCGGGGGATTCGACATCCCAGAGAGCAACTGGGCTTCCTCTCCCTGCGCACCAGGGAATCAATTCATCTTCGGGTATGGTGGTTCTATAGACAATCCCCTTGATATCACCATTCTCCTCTCTGTGCAAAAAAGCCTCCTGATCGCTTTTGCTGCACCGGTTCAAGACAAACCCGGCAATTTTCAGGTGCAGGTGAAGCCGCTTTTTAATATAACGTATCATCTTCAACAGGGTTTTAAACTCGGCAATGGAGCCGGCCCTGCATGATAAGGGGATCAAAAGCCAGTCTGAGGCCGCCATGGCAGCGGCTGCCAGAAAACTGAATGAAGAGGGGGAATCAATAATGATGTAATCATAATTGTCACTGATGGAGCCGAGAAACGTCCTGAGCATTTTTTCATTTCCCGAATTCCGGGGCAAGCGTGACGTGGCATGGAAAAGAGTAAACCCTGCTGGAATGATATCCAGAAACCCCAGGTTTGTCTCTGCCACAGCATCTGCCGGAACTGCCCTGCCGGAAAAAAGGGCGCCGAGATCACGGGATACACCATTGGTGGCAACTCCGATTGCAGCCGTGGCACTGCCCATGGGATCGCAATCCACCAAAAGCGTTTTGTTTTCAAGCAGGGAAAGAGACGCTGCAAGATTAACAGCAAGGGAAGTTTTACCGCTCCCCCCTTTTTGCCCGGCAATGGTCACTATTTTGCACATGGGAAGCATGTTAGCACAACAGGAAAAATTTTCAACAGCATTTTTTTGTATTGCCCACACAGGTCTTGATCATAACACAAACAGGACCCGTTGATCCACAAACCAGCAGATTTGGCCGAGGGTGTAAGCGATCCCGAAATGAGAATTGCTGGAGATCTCCTGCCCTGCTTTACAAACGGAATATTTCAGGTATGATAAACCAAGTGGAAACGGGGGACGCTTTACAGAACCATGAAAAACCAACATGAACCGGAACAGAACCGTTCAGGGAGTATCATCCATTGGCAAAAGTATCCATCACACTGCAGGGTATTGATCAGGCAATCGCCAGCCTGAACTACAAAGCCTCTTCCACGAAAGCCAAGTGCATTCTGGCAATCCGGCAGCACTATACGTCAGAAGAGTCCATTTCACAACTGAACCCCATTGACACAGACACCCTTATCCAATCTGTCTGGGACCTGGAGGCCAACCCTGCCAGGATAAGAGCAAAACGCAGAAACTTTTCAAGTATCCGATCGGCCATTACAAACGATTTAAACAACCTCTCCAGGGATGACAATCCTGACAACATCACCCTCACCCCTGACAATCTTTTCGATATGACAGAGGAGGCAAAAAACACCATCCTGGGCTCTTTTACAGATGCTGTAAAAACAGGAGA
>DATFJZ010000444.1:0-3528 GCA_035268945.1 Desulfobacteraceae bacterium
CAACGCTGGTGTATTTTGAAAAGGGTAAGTTATTAAAAACCGATTCCTAAAAGAGGAGGAACCATGGATATGATCATTGTCGGCGGTATTGTCGGTGGAGCTGTTTTTTTTACCCTGAAACGGTTTGTCAAGATTTACAAGGGAGAAGCCGTGTGCCAGTGTTCCAGCCGGGACTCATGCCCGTCAAAGACGGCCTGCTGTTCCGGGGTCTCTGGCCTTCGGGAAGAAAGGACTGATCAAATCTATTGAAAAAAAAATGAAAAACCCCCATGATACCATGTAATGGTTAAGAAAATTTTTCAACAATCCAACTGCAGGAGAATGGTAATGAAAATTTTGGTGGGGTACAAGGGAACAAACGTTGGCAAGGATTTGCTGGAGATTGCTGTGAAGCATGCCAGGGCATTTGAAGGGGATGTTCTGGTAATGACCTCCATGCCCGGCGGAGAGCAATCCACGAAAAAGGAGATTGTCCAGGCCGAGAAAAATCTGGAGGAGGCAAAGGCCTATTTTGACAGTTTGGGTATTAAAAGCAACACCCACCTTCTAGTCCGGGGATTCCACGCCGGTGAGGATATTGTTCATTTTGCCCGGGAGAACAGTGTTGATGAGATTATCATGGGGGTGCGCAGCCGGTCAAAGGTCGGCAAGCTGATATTCGGTTCAACGGCCCAGGCAGTGATTCTACAGGCGCCATGTCCCGTGTTGACCGTCAAATAGAACCCGTTATCCGCCGGGCCGTTTAGGTATTGTGTCCCTCTATTTTTGCTGCTCATGCCGGTTATTAGGAAACGCAGGCCGGCTTCAACAGAGCCGGCTTCAGCAGATCCGGGGCAGCTGTTCCCCTGTGAGCATGTCCACGATTCTTGAGCCGCCGATGGCCGTGTTCATGAACACCCTGCCGGGGTCTTTGGCAACCACTTCGCCGATGATGGCACAATCCCTGCCCGCCGGGTCTTGCCTGATGGTTTCCAGGACGGCATGGGCCTCGGTTTCCGGGACAAGGGCGAGGAGCTTGCCCTCGTTGGCAAGGTAGAGGGGGTCAAACCCCAGAAGTTCGCATATTCCCTGTACGGCACTGTTCACCGGCAGGGCCTCCTCGTTGATGCGGATCCCCACCCCTGACTGGAAGGCGATCTCGTTCAGGGTGGTGCCCACCCCGCCCCTGGTGGGATCCCGCAGCACATGGACCTCTCTGTCTGCATCGAAAAGGGAGCGTACCATGTGGTTCAGGGGCGCGCTGTCCGTCTGAATATTGGACTCGAACGTCAACCCCTCCCGGGCGCTTAAAACGGTAATGCCGTGGTCGGCAATGGTGCCGCTGATGATGACCCGGTCCCCTGGTTTTGCCATGGCACCGGAGACATTGGCACCGGGAAAGACCACCCCCACCCCCGAGGTGTTGATGAAAATTCGGTCCACCTTGCCCTTTGGCACCACCTTGGTGTCTCCGGTGACGATCTTCACCCCTGCCCTGGCAGCGGCCCTGCCCATGGTGTCGAGGATGGTTTTGAGGTCGCTGGCGGGGAACCCCTCTTCCAGGATCAGCCCGGCACTGATATACAGAGGGGCGGCACCGCACATGGCGACATCATTGACGGTTCCGTTAACGGCCAGGTCGCCGATGTTGCCCCCGGGGAAAAAGAGGGGGTCCACCACATAGGAGTCCGTTGAAAAGGCCATTTTTACGCCGTTCATTTCAAAGATGGCGCCGTCGTCAAGCTGTGCCAGGATCTCGTTGTCAAATGCCGGCAGAATCATATCCGAAACCATGGCGTGGGAGATCTTTCCACCGCTGCCGTGGTCCAGTAACACCTTGTCATCACTCATACTGTTTTTCACCTTTTAAATCTGCTTTCAAGCTTATGCCTGAGCTGTCACGGTCAGTGCCGTAATACAAGCCTGGCCGGTCCCGCCCATGGCCGATGTTATGATCAAGTCCTCACTCCGGCACCCCATTGTATCTGGTTCAGCTGTACCGGTAGTAGGCGGCGCAGGCCCCCTCGCTGGAGACCATGCAGGGACCCACAGGGTGGGCCGGGGTACATGTTTTCCGGTACAGACCGCACTGCTCAGGGGTCTTTTTTCCCATGAGGATCTCTCCGCAGGCACACCCCTTTGGCTCCGGGGCTTCGGGTACCGATATCGTTATCTTTTTGGCGGCATTGAACCGGTCAAAGGCCGGCCGCAGGGTCATGCCGCTGTCCGGTATCATGCCGATACCCCGCCATACGGCATCGTTTCTCTCAAACACCTGGTCCATGATCTGCAGTGCCCTGGGGTTGCCCCCGGGGGCCACGGCCCGCTGGTAGGCGTTCTCCAGGGCGATCTTTCCGGTTTCGTTCTGTTCCACCAGCATGAGCAGGGCCTTGAGGATATCCACCGGCTCAAACCCGGCAATCACCGACGGGATGTTGTAGGCCTCAAAAACGGGCCGGTACGCCTCGGTGCCGGTGATGACCGACACATGACCGGGAAGGAGAAATCCGTCGATGTTTACCCCCCTGGTTTCCATGAGGGCGGCAAGGGCCGGTGGCGTTGTTTTATGGGCCGAATAGATGGAAAAATTGGCAAGGCCCATCTGCTCTGCCGCCAGGATGGTGGCGGCCATGGTGGGGGTTGTGGTTTCAAACCCCACACCGCAGAACACCACCTCTCTGTCGGGGTTGGCCTTTGCCAGCTCAACGGCGTCAGAGGCCGAGTAGACAATCCTCACATCCCTGCCCGCGGCCTTCTGCTCCTGGAGGGACGAGTCGGTTCCCGGTACCCGCACAAGGTCCCCAAAGGTCGCCAGGATGACATTCTCCTCCATGGCAAGGGCGATAAAGGCATCGATGTCCTGCTGGGAGGTGACGCACACCGGGCAGCCGGGCCCTGACAGCAGGGTGACGGTGTCGGGCAGAACCGACTTGATGCCGTGCCGGAAAATGGACATGGTATGGGTGCCGCACACCTCCATGAGCCTCACCGGTTTTGTGCTGGCCTGCTTGATCTTTGCGGCAAGTTTTCTGGCAAGATCCCCGTCCCTGTATTCTTTGACATACTTTAAACGCATTGTTGTTTTCCTTTTCGTGCCGTTGCGCCGGCAACCACGGCCTGTCCCAGGGAGATTCCCCCGTCCCCGCAGGGCACCTGGGAATGGGTGTAGACCCGGATGCCCCTCTGTTCAAGGGACCGGCCCATCCCCTCCAGAACAAAGGCGTTGTTGAACACCCCGCCCGACAGGACGGCGGTGTCGATGCCTGTCTGATCCTTTACCCCGGCGGCGGCGGCGGTAAACATGGCGATGATGGTGGCGTGGAACCGCCTGCTGATCCCCTGTGTCGACGCGCCAGCCCGGATTTCATGGACCAGCTGGCCAGCGGCCGGTGTCCAGTCGATCTCTGTCAGGGCTTCGCCGTGGTCTGTTGTGGTCTGTTTTAAATCAAAATCATATTCTTCAAACGCTGCCGGTTGTATTGACGATTGTCCCGGCCCGCCGGCAATGGTGGTCTGGGCGCCGGCGGGGAAGTGAGTATCCCTTGAGAA
>DATFJZ010000445.1:0-8862 GCA_035268945.1 Desulfobacteraceae bacterium
TATCCTTTTCGTGGAACCGTATCACCTTGCCCTTGTCGGAACCGAGAAAGAGGTCCGTGGTATCATCGGTGATGCGGGCGGCAATGAGCTCGTCTCCCTCGGCCAGCTTGATGCCGATGAGCCCACCGGATCTGGGCCTGGAATAGGCCATGAGATCGGTCTTTTTCACCCGTCCCTTGCGGGTTGCCATGACAACAAACCGGTTGGCGGCAAATTGGGGAACCGTCAGGATGGTGGCCACCTTCTCGTTTTCGTCGAGGTTGAGCAGGTTCACCAGGGCCTTGCCCATGCTTGACCGGCCCGCCATGGGCAGCTCGTACACCTTGGACTGGTACACCTTGCCGAGATTGGTGATAAAGAGAAAGGTGTGGTGGGTGGATGCCACAAAGAGATGCTCGACAAAATCATCCCCCTTGGTGCCCATGGCGGTTTTGCCCTTCCCCCCCCTGTGCTGGTTGGTATACAGGGTGACGGGGTTGCGCTTGATATACCCGCTTCGGGTGATGGTGACCACCATGTCCTCTTCGGCGATGAGGTCCTCGACATTGATCTCGCCGGCATTTTCGGCAAGTCTTGTCCGCCGGTTGTCGTTGAACGTCTCTTTCAGTTCGGCCAGCTCCTCCTTGATGATGCCCCGGACCACCTCGTCACTGGCCAGAATCTTTTTGTACCAGTCGATATCCTTGAGCAGGGCCTCATACTCCTCATTGATCTTCTCCCGCTCAAGGCCTGTGAGCCTCTGGAGGCGCATGTCCAGGATGGCCTGGGCCTGGACAGAGGAAAGTTCGAACCGTGTGATCAGTCCCTGCTTGGCCTCGTCAGGGGAATTGGAACCCCGGATCAGGGCCACCACCGCGTCGAGGTTGTCCAGAGCCGTTTTCAGCCCTTCCAGGATGTGGGCCCTCTCTTCGGCCTTTTTCAGGTCAAACAGGGTTCTCCGTTTGATCACCTCCCTGCGGTGCTCGATGAAATACTCAAGAATCTCCTTGAGATTGAGAAGCTGGGGTCGGTTGTTCACAACGGCAAGAAAGATGATGCCGAAGCTGGTCTGGAGGTTGGTGTGCTTGTAAAGCTGGTTCATCACCACATCGGCGAACTGGTCCCGTTTCAGGCCGATGGCAATGCGCATGCCGTGGCGGTCGGACTCGTCCCTGACAAAGGAGACACCCTCGATCTCCCGGTCCCTGACCAGGTGGGCGATTTTCTCCACAAGCTTTGCCTTGTTCACCTGGTAGGGCAGCTCGGTGACAACGATGGTCTCTCTTTTGGTCTTGGTGTTCTCTTCCACATCCACCTGGGCCCTGAGGGTGATAATGCCCCTGCCCGTGGTGTAGGCCTCATAAATTCCCTTTTTACCGTTGATAATGCCGTGGGTGGGAAAATCAGGCCCCGGAATATGGGTCATCAGCCCGGCAACGTCGATGCCCGGATCGTCCAGCAGGGCGGTGAGGCCGTCAACAACTTCACTGAGGTTGTGGGGGGGGATATTGGTGGTCATGCCCACGGCGATGCCCGACGAGCCGTTGACCAGAAGAGCCGGGAACTTTGTGGGAAGCACCGAGGGCTCTTCCATGGTCTCATCGTAGTTCAAATTGTGATCGACGGTCTCTTTTTCCAGGTCCACCAGCATCTGGTGGGCCAGTTTTCGCATCCTGATCTCGGTGTACCGCATGGCAGCCGGGGAGTCTCCGTCCACGGAACCGAAATTGCCCTGGCCGTCCACCAGGGTGTAACGCAGGGAGAAATCCTGGGCCATGCGAACGATGGTATCATAAACCGCCGAATCGCCGTGGGGATGGTATTTACCAATCACATCACCCACAACACGGGCCGATTTCTTGTACGGCTTGTTCCAGTCGTTTCTCAACTGGCGCATGGCAAACAGCACCCGCCGGTGAACAGGCTTGAGTCCGTCCCGGACATCGGGAAGTGCCCGTCCGATGATGACACTCATGGCATATTCGAGATAGGACTGCTTCATCTCCTTTTCAATGCTGGTTGTATTGCTCGCTTTTATCATCAGAATCCTTAATTGTTCAATCTCAAAACCCAGGCACAAAGGGTTTCAGTTGGCAAAAGAGCGGATTGGCGTTTTTTGTTCATTTGCCCGCTGCCTGGAATTTATTGTTTGTTTAGTGACGTTTTACTGTCCGGCTCAACCATCAGCTGGTAGTTCATGAAATAGATATCAGCCAGTGTTAAAAAGAAGGTGACAATCAGGGGACCGTAAACGATCCCCAGTATCCCGTAAAGCTTAAGCCCTCCGATAATGGCAAAAAACACCACCAGGGGATGGAGATTGGCCCTGTTTCCGACGATCTTGGGCTTGACAATGTATTCAACACTCCACGAGAGAACCGTGTAGAACAGAAACACAAAAATTCCTGCGGCCATCTGCTGTTTGAGCATGAGAATGATCCCAGCGGGGATGAGAACAATACCGACCCCCACAATGGGCAGAAAGGCCAGAAATCCCATGATAACTCCCCATAGAAACGGGGCACCCAGGCCGAAAACAAAAAAGACCACCCCTCCTGACACTCCCTGGATCAGTCCACCGACACCGTTGCCCACAAGCACGGCACCAGCCATGTTCCGGAACTTTTCAAACAGCTTTACGTTGTACTCCCTGGGCAGCGGAGAAAGGTCAAAGACGTAGTTGACAAATCGGGGGCCGTCCATGAGCATATAAAAGACAACAATGAGCATCAGGCAGAAGTAGAAAACAATCTTCAACACATTGGAGGCAATGAAGCTGGCCTGCTGAAACAGGGCCAGCCCCACCATCTTGCCGATCTCGGAAACCGGCTGGATCAGCTCTTCCCAGGACAGGGAAACCGTGATCCCCATGGTGGAGAGCAATGAATTAACCCTGTCCAGGGCCTGGGTGTTTTCCAGCAGTTCCCGGAGCTGGTTGCTCAGCACAGCCCCCTTTGCCATGAGGTAGAGGTCATAGGCCTCCTTGGACAGAACCCCCACAAAAAAAAGAACCGGAACAAACACGGCAAAAAAGATGATCAGGCAGGTCACGGCAGAGGCAATTCCCGGACGTACCCGCCGGGCTACCCACCGGTAGGGGGGAGTAAACAGCCCGGTGCAGAGAATCCCCAGGGTAATTGTGGCAAAAAATGGAGTGATCAGTCTTACTGTAAAGAGAAGCGATATAAAAAAAAGAAAGAGGAAAAAAAAGAAAACAGCTCTTTCAGAAGAACTTTGCCCCACAGCACCACCATCATTTTCATCTCCGGGGGGCTCAGCTCCTTTCATCAAAGAGATGCCTGATTCCCCATGGGGATCGTCAAATCGTTCAATAGTCTGACCGGAACACCAGCCGGTTGTTCACCTTTTTTTAACAGGAACATCACGGAGTGCCAGACAGAGATCAGCTGCTGGTACATCCAATGGCCGCAGCATAGAGTAGTACTTCAAAAATGATCACCTGCACAAAACTGCCGAAAAAATGGTACACAATCCCGCCACCCATGATGGCAGGAACTGCCGTAAAGATCAGAATTCCAAGTTTTCTGGAGATATCCATTGTTCATCCACCTCTTGCATTTCATTAATAATAATCGTGAGCACAAAACTCAAAACAAAGGCGCGGCATGAAACCGGGCCTTGATCAGGGCCACTTTCCTTTCTATCATCTGAAGCCGATCAAGTAAAGGGAAAAACCGGACCGGCTTCCCCGGTGTTATCTTTCGATAACCATTGCCATGCCCATACCGCCGCCGATGCACATGGAGATGAGGCCCGTTGAATAATCCTTCCTTGCCATCTGATTGATGGCCGTCACCATCTGCCGTGCACCGGTGCATCCAATGGGATGGCCAAGGGAGACGCCGCTGCCCAGTTCATTGGGTTTTTCAACATCGATGCCGAGTTCGCGCATGCAGCCGATGGCCTGGGCGGCAAAGGCCTCGTTGAGTTCGATGCAGTCGATGTCACCCATGGCCATACCCTGGTTTTTCATCAACTTCCGGACGGCAGGCACTGGCCCAAGTCCCATATAGGCGGGGTCCATGCCCCCCGAGGAGAAGCCCTTGATGGTGGCCAGGATGTCAAGCCCCATGGATTCGGCCTTTTCCCGGCTCATGAGCAGCACGGCCGCTGCCGCATCGTTGATTCCCGAAGCGTTGCCGGCGGTAACGCTGCCGTCCTTTTTAAAGGCCGGTCTCAGTTTGCCAAGCTTTTCCATGCTTGTCTCCATGGGCCGTTCGTCGGTATCAACAACAATCTCCTTTTTTCTGGATTTCATGGTCACCGGCACGATCTCTTTGGCAAAGGTACCGTCCTGGACAGCACCAAAGGCTCTCTGGTGGCTGAGCAGGGCAAGTTTGTCCTGCTCTTCCCGGGTAATCCCGTATTTGTCAACGATGTTTTCAGCGGTCAGCCCCATGTGATACCCGTAAAAGATCTCGTAGAGCCCGTCATACACCATGAGATCATGGACATCGCCGACACCGGTAAGTTCCATTCTGTGCCCCCACCTGGCCTTGGGCAGGGCCATGGGTGCATTGCTCATGCTCTCCTGACCGCCGGCCAGAACCACATCCGATTCGCCGGTCATGATGGCCTGGGCACCCAGGGCAATGGCCTTGAGTCCTGACCCGCAGATCTTGTTCACGGTGAACGCCGTTGTCTGCCGGGGAATTCCGGCGGCAATCATCGCCTGCCTGGCCGTGTTCTGACCCTGGCCAGCCTGGAGAACATTGCCCATGATCACTTCATCGATATTCACAGGCGCGAGGGTATCATCGTAATCATCCCCTTTTTTTTCAAGATCAATCTGGCCCTGATCCTTCAGGGAATCGGGCCCAAAGGCCTTTACCGATTCATCTGTCGCAGGCCTCAATCCGACCCTTTTCAGCAGATCCTTCATCACAACGGACCCGAGGTCAACAACGGACACCCCTTTCAGGGAACCGCCAAAAGAGCCCACAGGTGTTCTCACACCGCTTACCACAACTACTTCCTTCATGCTAATGCCTCCTGGTTATTTATCTTTCAACTTGTCAATGCTTCTCAGCTCAAACGATTCAACGCTCCGGGGACGGATTGCAGGGGAAAAACGGTCATTATCACCCGTTTTTGCCTCCATGGGCCTGAAAAGCCAAAACAGATCGCCCCATCAGAACCAGACTGGAATGTTGAACCCAAACGCTTAAAAATAATTTCCGTGAAATTCCATAGCAAAATTAACCATAAAACACAAGGGAATACTCGGTTTGTCAGGAGCGTTTCCGGAGGCGCTGCTGGATGGTGGCTTCGTATCCCCGGCTGGTGGGAAAGTAGAACTGCTCGGCTTCCAAGGCATCGGGAAGGTATTGCTGGGGGGTGTAGCCCCCCTTGTAGTCGTGGGCGTACTTGTATCCCTTGTGGTATCCCATCTCTTCCATGAGTTTTGTGGGGGCATTGCGGATATGCTTGGGAACGGCAAGGGAACCGGTCTCCTGGATCCGCTGTTGGACCCTTTTTCGTGCTGCGTAAATGGTGTTGCTCTTGGGAGCTGTGGCAAGGTAAACAGCGGCCTGGGCCAGGGCATCGTCCCCTTCGGGGTGGCCGAGGAAGCGAAAGGCCTCCAGGGCATTGAGGGCCGTGGTCAAGGCGCCGGGGTCGGCAACCCCGACATCCTCGGTGGCAAACCGCACCATGCGCCGGATGATGTAAAAGGGGTCCTCGCCGGCGGCCATCATCCTTACCAGCCAGTACAGGGCCGCATCCGGGTCGCTTCCCCGAAGGCTCTTGTGAAAGGCGGATATCAGGTTAAAATGGCTCTCACCCGACTTGTCATACATCAGGGCCTTTTTCTGGATGGCCTTTTCAACGTCTTCCACATCCACAACGACCGGGGACGGCTTGTCGCCTGCGTAAAAGGCGGTGGTTTCAAGACCGGCCAGGGCTGCCCTCACATCACCGTCCGCCATGGATGCCATATGGTCCAGGCTCTCTGGAGAAAAAAAGATGCCGTCCTCTCCCAGGCCATTTTCCCTGTCCGCCACGGCCCGTTCCAGGATCTTTCTAACATCCTGCCGGGAAAGGGGGTTGAGGGTAATGACCCGGCACCTGGAGACCAGGGCGGGGATCACCTCAAAGGAGGGATTTTCCGTGGTGGCCCCGACCAGGACAATGATCCCCTTTTCCACATGAAAGAGAAAGGCGTCCTGCTGGGCCTTGTTGAACCGGTGGATCTCATCCACAAACAGGATGGTTCTTTTGCCATGGAGCCGCCGCTGCTCTTTGGCCGTCTTGATAATCTCCCGGATATCCTTGACACTGGAGAGCACCGCGGAAATCTGGACAAAACACGAACTGGTCTCCCTGGCAATGATCCCTGCCAGGGTGGTTTTGCCGCACCCCGGCGGCCCCCAGAGAATAATGGAAAAAACACGATCCTTCTGGATGGACCGGGTGAGGATCCCGTTCTTCCCTGCCACGTGGTCCTGACCCACCAGCTGGTCAAGGCTGTCCGGCCGCATGCGCTCGGCAAGGGGAAGAAAGGCGTTGTCCTGGTCCGTGGCTGAGTCAAAAAGATCCATTGTTATTGCCTGCCTGTATCCCTTTTCTGTTTTTTCAGGCTCTGCTCCCTGCGCTCTTTGCTTCGCTTTACCCGCTTTCGCTGGGTCTTTTTGGCGTACCGTGAATCCGGCTCCACTTTTCTGGAAAAATCGATCTTTCCCGTGCGCTCCCGGAAATAGAGGCGGATGGGGGTTCGCTCCAGTTCTGCCGTTTCCCTGATCTGGTTGACCAGGTACCGGTGGTAGGAGAAATGAACAGCATCGGGATAATTGACAAAACAGACAATGGTGGGCGGTTTTACGGCCACCTGGGTGGCGTAGTAAAACTTGAGTCGCTTGCCCTTGTGCAGGGATGGCTCCGACCGAAAAATGGCGTCCTCGATGATCCGGTTCAGAAGACCGGTATTGATCCGGTAGGCGTAATCATCGTAAATCGACTGGACCATGTCAAAGATCTTGTGGGTGCGCTGGCCGGTGAGGGCCGATATGGTCATGGCCGGAGCAAAGGAGAGGAACTTGGACTTGAGCCGAAGCTCCTTCATAAAGGCCTTCTGGTCCTTCTCCTCCCTGGGGAGCAGATCCCATTTGTTGATGAGGAACAGGGCACCGCATCCCCTGTCCTGGGCATAGCCGGCAATGGTGATGTCCTGGTCGGTGACCCCTTCTACGGCATCGACGAGGATCAGGGCCACATCACACTGGTCCAGACTTTTCAATGCTTTGATGATCGAATATTTTTCGATCTTCTCCCTGACCCGTCCCTTGCGGCGGATGCCGGCAGTGTCAATGAGGCGAAAACGGCGGTGGTCCTGCTGGACCACCATATCCACGGCATCCCTTGTGGTGCCGCTTTCTTCACTGACAACCACCCGTTTTTCTCCAAAAAGCCGGTTCACCAGGGAGGATTTGCCCACATTGGGCCGGCCGGCCACGGCAATGCAGATCTCATCCACCTCATCGGGCTGGTCTTCATATGCCGGCAGGATTGTCACCAGCTCGTCGAGGACGGACTGAACACCGATGCCGTGCTCGGCAGAGACAGGGTAGAGGTTTTCCATGCCAAGGGAGTAGAACTCGTACAGGTTATCCTCCTGTTTCCGGCTCTCCATCTTGTTGACCAGAAAAAAGACAGGGGTGCTGCTTCGACGCAGCAGGGCGGAAAGGTCCATATCAAAGGGAGAGAGCCCGGCCTTCCCGTCCAGGACAAAGAGAACAGCATCGGCCTCTTCCACAGCGGATGTCACATGTTCCCTGATCTCCCCGGCAAAGGGATCATCATCGGAAACGAGGAACCCGCCGGTATCCACAACGGAAAAATCGACATCGTTCCACGAGGCATCACAATAGTGGCGGTCCCGGGTGACACCGGGAACATCATCCACCAGGGCGGCCCTCAGCCCTGCTATCCGGTTAAAAAGAGTGGATTTCCCCACATTGGGACGGCCCACAAGGGCAACTATCGGTTTCATTATTTTTTAAACACCTCCATAGGAAAGCCATCAGCCATCAGCCGTCAGCCTCAGTAACTTAAGAAACTTAAACAATTTCATAAAAAGCGGCCATTATTGATGCTCTGGCAAGGTTCCATTTTACCTGATCTCTGTTGATTGGACAATGAAAAATCGGGGGATGCCGCAATTCAATGTTTCTGGTGTGGCCATGGCTTATCAGGGCCATAGAAACAATAAAAACAGACCAATGCAACTGATCTTGTTACCTAATCTTCTGCATTGCGGCAATGGTCACATATCGGACTTATTAAATTCGGAATTTGGAACAAGGGGAGGGGAAACAATCGAGGCAAAGAGAAAGAATGGCGTCCCCAAGGGGATTCGAACCCCTGTCGCCGCCGTGAAAGGGCGGTGTCCTGGACCGGGCTAGACGATGGGGACGCAATTCATTTTCATGGTGGGCCGTGTTGGGTTCGAACCAACGACTCTCTCCTTAAAAGGGAGATACTCTGCCAGCTGAGTTAACGGCCCTCAAAAAAACAACGCATATTTATACTTTTTTGAGCCGCTTGTCAACTCTTTTTTTTAAAATTCTGATGCTACCAAACAGCAATCCGATCATCGTCAATAAAAACAGCCACCTGCCCATACTGAAAAAGAGCTCTCTATCATTTCTGTTTTAGAATAAAAGACGGATACGTCGAGGATTATGGCTCATCGCATTTGGATTGAGTCTATTTCTTACACTACTCAGGGAACTTCTAAAAAATAATCCACGCATCCTGCTTGCCATTTTGTCCGTCTTCTACGTTGTGACAACCGGCACATAGCTCACTATGCTCCGGTTGTCACGTCTTGAATACGAACAAAATGCCTACACGATATGCGTAGAT
>DATFJZ010000446.1:0-2424 GCA_035268945.1 Desulfobacteraceae bacterium
GATCCTTTCTTGCCTCTTCCTTTATACTGGAAAACAATGTGTTGCCTGTCATGGGATAACCTCGTTTAAAGTAGTTTTGGGGCAGTCTTTCGCAGTCTTTTGTATTGTGTGAATGTTTTGTGAGAAAAAAAGCAAAGATAATGCCAGATGCGAGAAAAAAGCCTCCAACGCCATGGGCCCTGCCTTCCAGGTGAACCTGTTCATCTTAGCTGCTAACATGTTAATCCAATATGTTAATGTGTTAACGATGTGTTAACAATGAGACCACCCCCCGCTTCTTTGCCGGTTTTGCTGTCACCGCCTTGTATTGCCTATACTCTCCTCAACACCGACAAAAACGACAGGCATGCCCCCATCTCCAGAAAGCATAAGTATTTGATAATCGTGTTTTATCAAGGGGTTTCATGGCCAAAGGTTCGGTGTTATTCACCCCGGAGCACGCTTGTGACCACTGCCATGACAGCGATGGCATGAACATTGCTGTTTATCCTTCCACAAATTGAGCCGGCACAAATTGAGCCGGAAAAAAAGCAGATGAAAAGGCTTGATCATGCCCCGGAAGGGTCCACAAACCAGGATCCGGCCGACATTATGATCAAGCACCCGATGGAGAGCAAACAATGAAAGTGCTGCACATTCTCAAATCCATACCCGATGACACCCTGGACAAGCTCTTTGACACCCTGGCTGTGGATGTGGAAATGGGTGTGGTGGCACTTTACGAAGAGGGATTGGACTGGCAGGCCCTGGTCGATGATATTTTTGACTACGACCATGTGATCTGCTGGTGGTAATAACACGTAATAGATAAGGAGTAATAAAATGAAAGGTAAACTGATTGTTTCAATGATGGCGATGATTTTTGTTCTGGTTACGGCAGGTATCGGCGTTGCCGAAGGTCCTGACGGAAACGACAGAAAGGGCAAGTACACCTACAGAAGCGTTTACAAGGCCTGTGCCAAACGGGGGGAGGTGGATTCAAGGACACCGATCATAAGCCCCAGCGATAAAACCATGGCCCAGTGGAAACGGCTGTTTGAGAAAAAAGAATTTGAAGATTTCAAGTGCCAGCAAGAGTGGAACAACCTCTCTGACGAGGATATCCTTGATATCTATACCTATCTTTACAAACATGCCGCCGATTCTCCCACACCGGCAAAATGCAAATAACCTCCTGAAGGGCTCTGGCAACTCTCCTATATGCCTTGATCATCGTTTCAGCCAGAGGGATCAGGGGAATTGTCAGAAGCTCAAAGGAACAGGAAAAAGAGGAGGATAAAGATGAAAAAGGGAATTGCTATTGTATTTGCCCTCTGTTTTGTAACAATGTTTTCCGTCTCCAGCTCTTTTGCGGCGGATGATGTGCAGACGCTGAAAAAGCAGCTGGAACAGATGAACCAGACCATGCAGACACTTCAGAAAAAGATCACCGACCTTGAAAAAAAGGGCAGTGAAGAGACGGAAGAGGTCGAGTACCTCAGCGACCGCCTGGACAAG
Source organism: Desulfobacteraceae bacterium (assembly GCA_035268945.1). GTDB lineage: Bacteria > Desulfobacterota > Desulfobacteria > Desulfobacterales > Desulfobacteraceae > DATFJZ01. The sequence goes on from DATFJZ010000446.1 coordinate 1,498, forward strand.
GCAGAGCTCCACACGGCAACGGACAGGATCTCCCTGGGTATCGAGCTGAGAACCAGGGGAGACTCCCTGCACTACGGCGATATGCAGGCGGCACCGCAAGCCCTGATCAATGGATTTATGGGAATGAGCGGATCTACTTATGACCAAATTCAAACAGGTATTGGGAATATGGCTGCCGGCTCTCCTGAGTTGATGGTTCCGGACGAATTTGATGCCGACAATGACATCATCTTTACCAACAAGTTCCACCTCAACATGAGAGCCAAGGTGAACAACCATTTGAATTTTACCGGAAGAATGGCCGCCTACAAAGCCTTTGGCGATTCATCCGGGGTGAAGTTCAACCAGGGAAGCATGGGGGATGTCACCATGGACGGCAACACCAGCTCCCTGCCCCACGGCGACACCATCCGCCTGGAGCGGGCCTACTTCGTCTACAGCCAGTATGTGAAAAATATCCCCGTAAGCTTCTCCCTGGGACGCAGGCCCTCCACCTACGGTCCTCCCCTGGAGTATGCCAACTACAGCCTCGAGGCGGGATCGCCTCTGGGAACCATCATCAACTGGCAGTTTGACGGCGCTTCCCTGAACTTCGGCCTTGAAGAGGTAACCGGCATCTACGGGGCATCCATCAAGCTCTGCTACGGTGTGGGGTTTGAAGGGGACTGGGGGAACTCCTACTCCTTGAACAACAGCCAGTCCGATGTGGAAGATGTCCACATGTTCGGTTTCATCGCCACCCTGTTTGACGATGACTCAACCAGTGCCGTCCTGAACTACGCCCATGCCTGGGACATCACCGACGGGTTTACCGGATTGACGGTGATGCCGTTTACCGTTTCCAAGGACCCCTCTGGCGCATATAACTTTGCACAGAACTCCGGAGGCTATATCAGCCGCATGCAGCCCTCCACCGAGATCGGCGAC
>DATFJZ010000447.1:0-8266 GCA_035268945.1 Desulfobacteraceae bacterium
CGTTGACCGTGGGAATATCATTGTCAACCTGGGCCAGGCAGAGGCTGTACTCAATTCAAGGGAACAGGTTTCCAGGGAGCACTACAAGCGGGGAGACCGGATCAGGGCGTATATATTGGATGTGCTGGAGGAGGCCAGGGGAGCCCAGGTTATTCTCTCCAGGGTCCATGCGGATTTTGTTGCCAGGCTTTTTGCCGCTGAAGTCCCTGAGATTTCCGAGGGCATCGTCAGTATCAAGGGTGCTGCAAGGGAAGCAGGCGTCCGGTCCAAGATAGCGGTGAGCTCTTCGGATTCGGATGTTGATCCCGTGGGCGCCTGTGTGGGCATGAAGGGAAACCGTGTGCAGAACATTGTCCAGGAACTTCGGGGAGAGAAGATCGACATTGTTCCCTGGAGCCCGGACGTTGCCAAGTTTGTGTGCAATGCCCTGGCCCCTGCCGAGATTACCAGGGTGATCATTGATGAAGACAACAAGAGCATGGAAGTGATTGTCGGGGATGAATTTCTCTCCATCGCCATCGGTAAAAACGGTCAGAATGTGCGACTGGCCTGCCGCCTCACCGGTTGGCACCTTGAGGTGATGAGCGAGAAGGAGTATTCGAAGCAGCTTAAGAAGGGATACGACGCTCTGATGACCATCCCGGAGATGAAGCTTGCCTGGGCAGAAGGTTTTTACAGCAGCGGCTTCTCATCGCCGGATGAGCTCTCCAGGGCGTCTTTGGACGACCTCTGCCAGGCGGCTCCCATTTCAGAATCGGATGCGGAAAAAATTATCAACAATGCCGGGCAGGTTCTTGATTTGCCGGAAAACCTCGAGGAAACCCCGGATGGACAGGGGGGCGAGACAGGTTCCGAGACGGAGGCCCTGGAAGAGGGTCCGGCAGACAGTGATGATCCACTTGAAGGGCCGGCCTGGGATGGCGACCAGGAAGAACAGAAGCCGGCCAATGGTGATGATCGGGCTGGACAGCCGGCAGCCAGCGAAGCACAGGTTCAGGAAGAGTTGACAGGCAGTGATGACGGTTCTGGAAACACCACCGGCAATGATGATGATGCTGCTGTTGACCCGGGAGAGGGTATTTCCCGGGAAGCGTCGGAATAGAGGGACCATGGTCCGAAGGGCCTGGGCATCATTTGCGTTGGTTGAAGATAATAGAGAACGTATTTAAACAATAGAAGAAGATTTGGGGGAACATATGGCAAAAATCAGGGTATATGAGCTGGCCAAAAAGCTGAACATGACGAATAAAGCGCTGCTTACAAAGCTTAAGGCTATGAACATAGAAGTGAAAAGCCATATGAGCTCTCTGGAAAACGGTACTGTCAAGACGGTGAAAGACACCTTGTTCGGCAACAAGGACAAGGGTGATGAAACCAGGGTGAAAACATCTGTCATACGACGGCGCAAGGCCAGGGAACCGGAGAAAAAACAGGCAGTTTCAGGTGAAGAGTCCGGTTCTGAGGAACCGTCCCCACGGCGGGAAGAAGAGCAGCCGGTAACACCTGTTGACGTTGCTTCCGGTGAAAAGACAGCCGTTAAAAAACGACCATCCCCTGCAAAGGTGAAACCAGGGGCAGAGACTTCTGACGGTGAGGATGCATCGGTTGTGGCTCCATCTTCATCAACGCAGCCTTCTGCCCAGGCGGTTACGGCCGGGGATATGGCTGCTGAACCTGCCAGTGACATGAATGCTGAAGAGGAGACTGGTGATGTGGAGACACCCGAAACCGGTCATGGGAAACAGTCTATAGGGGGTGAAGTGGAAAATGCGGAACATCCAGCAGAAACCGTTGAAAATTCAGCGGATCAGGGTGAAGCGCCGGCAAACCTGAAGGAGACGGCAAACCTGAAGGAGACGGCAAACGCTGAAAATTTGTCTTATGAAACCGAATCTTCAGAAGAGACAGTCCAGGACACGGCTTCTTCAGAAGTTGGGGATGTCGAAACAGAGGGTATAGAAGCGATCCCTTCAGAATCCGGTGAGACCGCTACAGAAACCGGAGAAGAGAGCCCTTCAGAAAACGGATCATCCGGGAATAAAACCGAGGAACAAGCCCCTTCTGAAACCGAAACAATCCAGGCAGAAACCGGGGAAGAAGTGCCTTCTGGGACGCAAATGTCCGAGGAGAAGGAAGAGGGCGATGACCGGAAAAAGAAGAAAAAGAAGAGTAAAAAATCGGCAGAGCCTGCCAAGATAATCAAGATGGCCGTTCCCCCCTCCATTGCCCAGCCAAAGAAAAAGGCCAAACCGGATAAAAAGAAAGAGGGCGTAAAAAGCAGGAAAAATCTTGCAACCAAGGATGCTGCGCCTGCCAGACCCCCAAAAAAGGCCCCTGCCGCCCCTGTTCCGGGGGAAGGACCCGTGGTTCAAGATCCTGACCAGACAAAGGATACCGGCAGAGCTCGAAAAAAGGATTGGAAGAAAAAATCGGGAAAACAGGATGCTCCGGCCTTTGAAGAGAAAAAAGGTGGTGCCAGAAAGAAAAAATCCGTTGTGGAGGGCAAGGACCTCTACGAGAAAAAGGGATTTGGCAACAAGAAACGGCAGAAAAAAGATTTCAAGTCAAAGAAAAAACCGGCCACCCAGAAAACCCAGATCACAACGCCCAAGGCCATCAAGCGGCGCATCAAGATTGATGAGACCATCGAGCTTGCCGAGCTTGCCAAACGAATGGGCATAAAAGCCAATCAGATGATTCAAAAACTCATGGGAATGGGGGTCATGGTGACGGTGAACCAGACCATCGATTTTGATACTGCCTCCCTGGTTGCTGCAGAATTTGACTATGAAGTGGAAAAGGCCTCCTTTGAAGAGGATCTGCTGATCAGTGCCAAGCAGGACGATGTCGATGATTCGGGAAAAATTGTGCCGCGGTCTCCTGTGGTAACCATCATGGGCCATGTGGACCATGGTAAGACTTCCCTTCTCGACGTAATCCGAACCTCCAAGATAACCACTGGCGAGGCCGGCGGTATTACACAGCATATCGGTGCGTACAGCGTGGAAACGGCCAGCGGGGTCATCACTTTCCTCGATACCCCCGGTCATGCTGCCTTCACCTCCATGCGATCCAGGGGGGCCCAGGTCACTGACATCGTTGTTCTGGTGGTGGCTGCCGATGACGGCGTCATGCCCCAGACCATTGAGGCGATCAACCACTCCAAGGCGGCAGGTGTGCCAGTGGTTGTGGCGGTGAACAAGATGGACAAGCCCGATGCCGACCCGGACAAGGTGATACGTCAGCTCTCCGAACACGGTCTTGTTGCCGAGGATTGGGGTGGTGATGTTATTTTTGCAAGGGTTTCCGCCAAGGCCAAACAGGGAATTAACGAACTTCTTGAGATGATCCTTCTCCAGGCAGAGGTCCTTGAACTCAAGGCCAATCCGGACAAGCTGGCCTCGGGCCATGTGGTTGAGTCCCGCCTGGATGCCGGCAGGGGGCCTGTGGCCACGATTCTGGTGGAACAGGGGACTCTCAAATCCGGCCAGCCGGTGGTGTGCGGGCTTCATTCGGGAAAAATCCGGGTGATGATCGGGGATACGGGCAGTGACGTGGAGACCGCCGGACCCAGTACCCCGGTGGAGATTGTCGGTCTGGGCGGTGTGCCCGAGGCAGGGGATGAATTTGTCGCCCTGGAGTCGGAAAAGGATGCCAAGCAGATCAGCGAGAACAGGATGCAGAAGGACCGGGCCAAGGATCTTGCCAAAAAGAGCCGGGCCAACCTGGAGAAGCTGTTTGCCAACATGGGCGCCGACGAGATCAAGGAGCTCAAGCTCATCGTCAAAGCCGATGTCCACGGTTCCATCGAGGCCCTCAGCGATTCTTTGATGAAACTGGCCCAGGAAGAGGTGAGCATTAAGATTGTCCATTCTGGAACCGGTGCCATCAACGAGTCCGATGTCTCCCTGGCCACGGTGTCCGATGCCATCATCATCGGGTTCAATGTCCGGCCCACCCCCAATGTCCGCCACATGGCCAAGGAAGAGAATGTGGACATCCGGTTCTATGACATCATCTACAATGTGATCAATGATATCAAGGCGGCCATTACAGGACTCATGCCGTCCACCTTCCATGAAAACATTCTTGGCCGGGCCCAGGTGCGCGACACCTTTGTCATTCCGGGTAAGGGCACCATTGCCGGTTCGTTTATCCTCGAGGGCAAGGTCACCAGGGGGGGCAAGGTTCGACTGATCCGGGACGGGGTTGTCAAGTGTGATTCCACGGTTGGCTCTTTGAAACGGTTCAAGGATGATGCCAAAGAGGTTGTTCAGGGGTATGAATGCGGCATCGGCATTGAAAAGTTCAACGATATCAAAGTGGACGATATCATTGAATGCTATGAGATCCAGGAGAAGAGGCCCGAGTTGGAGAGTATCAAGTCATGAAGCCCTATCCAAGGTCAGAGCGCATCGGCGTGAAAATACAGGCTGCCCTGACAGAGCTGCTGGCAAAAAAGATTCAGGATCCCCGGCTTGACATGGCCACCATCAGCGCTGTCAAGGTGACCGCAGATCTCAGGACTGCTTATGTCTATTTTTCCGTGTTTGAAAACTCCGAGGGGGTTGCCGAGGCCGAGAAGGGGTTCAACCGTTCCCGGGGGTTCATCAAGAAAAGCATTGCCCCCGAACTTGGGTTGAAATTTATGCCCGACCTGAAGTTTGTCCATGACACCTCCTTTGACCATGGGTCGAAAATAGATTCCCTTCTGAAATCCGTATTAAAAGGCGATGATTAATCCCCATGGTTAACGGCATGATTGCGGTGGAGAAACCCGAAGGGCTTTCATCGGCCAGGGCGGTTGCCCGGATAAAAAAACGGTTCAAGGTCAAAAAAGCGGGCCATGCCGGCACCCTGGACCCCTTTGCCACGGGGGTTCTCCTATGCGGCCTCAACAAGGGAACAAAGCTTTCCAGATTTCTGTTGAACGGTGAAAAAAAGTACAGGGCAGTGGTTCGTCTCGGTGTTGAAACAGATACCCTGGACAGCACGGGAACCGTTGAAAAAGAGCATCCTTCTTCCCGGGTTGATGACGTCACCGAAGAGAAGCTCCAGGAAATTATCGAGCAGTACCAGGGGGTCCAGAGCCAGGTGCCTCCGGTGTATTCCGCCCTGAAACACAACGGCCAGCCCCTTTACCGCCTGGCTAGGAAAGGCACACCGGTGGAAAAACCCCCGAGGACCGTTGCCATCCATGCCATCTCCCTTGTGGCGTTTTCTCCTCCCCTTTTCACCATTGATGTGCACTGCTCGGCCGGGACCTATATCCGCAGTCTTGCCAGGGACATGGGCCAGGACCTTGGGTGCGGCGGCCATCTTGCTGCCCTGGCCAGGACGGAATGCTGCGGCTTCCCCCTTTCCGGATCACTTGCCCTTGCCGATCTTGAATCCATGCCCCTCGAAGACGCCCAGGCCCATGTGGTTCCCATGGCCGAAACCATTCCCCATCTGCCGGTGATCCATGCCGATGACCGCCTCATGGAGGCGGTGACATTCGGACGAAGCATCGATTCTCTTCTTGCCCGCCATGCCCCGGCAGGGGGAGAGGAACTTTCGTTCTTCAGGGTTCTGGATAAAAACCGGGACCTTGCCGCCATTGTCCAATGGGAGCCAACCCTTGGCGAATTTAAATATTCTTGTGTTTTTGCCAATTAATTGTTAAGTATAATACTATACTTTACCGAAAGTTGAGTAATCATGTTGCTGCCCGGTCTTTGTACTGCGGCAGGATGAGATGTCCGGTGCAATTGGTTCGCACTGGAGATGCGTATGAAGTGGGTGTTGAGTTATAGCACTGTTCATCTGAATGGAATATTGGATGAACGGCCAAGGATACACCCGATATTAATTTATTCCAGACAGGAGTACGAAAAGTGGTTCTACACGTTGAAAAAAAAGAAGAGATGATCGAGCGGTTCAAGCTTCACGAGGCAGATACCGGCTCACCGGAAGTGCAGGTGGCCCTCTTGACACACCGCATCAGTTACCTTACCGAGCATGTGAAAGAGCACAAAAAAGACCACCATTCAAGACGGGGACTTCTCATTCTTGTGGGAAGAAGGCGCAGCCTTCTCGACTACCTCAAGGACAAGGATATTCAGAGGTACCGGTCTTTGATCGGAAAACTTGGATTGAAACGATAGGTCGCCGGGTTCCTGGAACCCTTCTTCTGGTCTACCCGAAGACAGTTCAGTGGCCAGGCCCCTGACCAGGGGGCCTGGCCACCATTCAGATGAAAGAAAACCGGGCTCTGATAACATTTCCATGGTACTTATCCCGTTGGTCAACCGATCAGCGGATTTGGCCGAAAGTATGATCGAGCCCTTACATTTAACCGGCGGTAATTCTTTGGCAGATTACCTGAATAAGGTCGCATATGCAGCATCAAAATGAAACTTGATGCTGGAAGTGCGGGTTTATTCTGTATGAAGATGCTTCTGAGCCGCCTTTTTTACAGGAGTTTACAATGGAAAAAGTAGTGAAAACAGAAATAAACGGCAAAGAATTAAGCCTCAGTGCTGGCAAAGTGGCAAAGCAGGCCTCGGGTTCGGTGATCGTCAAGCATGGTGAAACAGAGGTTCTGGTAACGGCGGTTTCGGCAAGTGAACCCAAGGACAGCATCGATTTTCTGCCCCTCACCGTTGAATATCAGGAAAAAATCTACTCTGCCGGGAGAATTCCCGGAAATTATTTCCGACGGGAGATCGGCCGGCCCAGTGAAAAAGAGACCCTCACCTGCCGGCTCATTGACAGACCCATCCGCCCCCTCTTTCCCAAGGGGTATGCCCATGAAACCCAGGTCATTGCAACGGTGCTCTCCATGGACAAGGAGAACGAGCCGGACACCCTGGCCCTGTTGGGGGCATCGGCTGCCCTTGAACTGTCGGATATCCCCTTTGACGGTCCCATCGCCGGTGTCCGGGTGGGACGCATCAACGGCGAGTTCATTGCCAATCCCAATGTGGAGCAGATGGGAAACAGTGATATTGATCTGGTGGTTGCCGGTTCCGCCACCGGTGTTATCATGGTCGAGGGCGGTGCGGAGATGGTGTCGGAAGCGGATATGCTGGAGGCGATCTTCTTTGGCCACCAGGCAATGCAGCCCATGATCGCCATTCAAAAAGAGTTGAGAGAGGCCCTTGGGAAGGAAAAAAGGGTTGTAACGCCCCCGGCAGTGGATGAAGCGCTTCGGGAGAATATCCTCTCCCTGGTCAGAGAGAAGATCCATACCGCCGTACAGACCAAGGGCAAGATGGAGCGGGGCAAGGCACTGGCCGAAGTGAGGGCTCAGCTCATGGAGAGCCTGGGTGAGGACGTTGCCGACCGGGCCAAAGAGGTGAAAACCATTTTTGGCTCTCTGGTCAAGGAGATCTCCAGGGAGATCGTGCTCAGGGAAAACAAGCGCATCGACGGCAGGGCCTTTGATGAGGTAAGAGAGATTATCTGCGAAACCGGCAACCTGCCGAGACCCCATGGAAGCGCCCTGTTCACCAGGGGAGAGACCCAGGTGATGGGGGTTCTGACCCTTGGTTCCGGCCGGGACGAGCAGCGGATCGAGACCCTCAGCGGCGACGAAGAGAGACGGTTTATGCTCCACTACAATTTTCCTCCCTTTTCCGTTGGCGAGTGCCGTCGCCCCGGCGGCCCCAGCCGGAGAGATATCGGCCACGGTGCTCTTGCCACAAGGGCCCTGGAACGGGTGCTGCCCACCCCTGAAGCGTTTGAATACACCATCCGGCTGGTGGGAGAGGTGATGGAGTCCAACGGCAGTTCCTCCATGGGTACGGTCTGCTCCGGTTCCCTGGCTCTCATGGACGGCGGGGTGCCCATCAAGGCCCCTGTTTCCGGAATTGCCATGGGTCTGGTCCAGGACGGGGAAAACACGGCCATTCTGACCGATATCCTGGGGGATGAGGACCATTTCGGGGACATGGATTTCAAGGTGGCCGGCACCCGGGAGGGCATCACCGCCCTGCAGATGGATATCAAGATCAAGGAGCTTACCAGGGACGTGATGGCAAGGGCCCTTGACCAGGCCAGGGAAGGGCGGCTCCATATCCTGGAAAAGATGGTGGCCACCATTTCCGGCCACCGGGATGATATCTCTCCCCATGCCCCCAAGATCATCGCGGTCACCATCAACCCGGATAAGATCAGGGAGATCATCGGCCCCGGCGGAAAGATGATCCGTTCCATCCAGGCGGACACCAATACCACCATTGAGGTGGATGATTCCGGTCTTGTCAAGATCTCTGCGGAAAAC
>DATFJZ010000448.1:0-2314 GCA_035268945.1 Desulfobacteraceae bacterium
CCGTGATGAAACAGAACCGGATGGATGAAAAAAACGGGGCAACCCCTGACCTTTTCGACAAAACGAGAGAAGAGATGCTTACCCGGCTGTTCCAGGAGACCAGAGGCTTCTGGTTCCGGCTGGGCAGCAATCTAACGGGGATTGCCCTCTGGCACACCGAAAAAGCCAAGGCCCAGGCCACCCTTTTTTCCATCAAGGAAACACTTGCCATGGCCGGCACCGCCACCGTCTCTGCAGGGGCTTGCTGGTCCCCCTTCCTGGATTTTTCACGGCAGGAGATCTTTCACAATGCCATCAAGGCCCTTGACCACGGGGCCTTTTTCGGACCGGGTAATCTGGTATTTTTCGATGCCGTATCCCTGAACATCAGCGGAGACCGGCTCTACCAGCTGGGCAAAATCAAACAAGCCGCCGAAGAGTACCAAAAAGGGCTTGCCATTGACAGCAACGACACAAACCTGCTGAACAGCCAGGGCGTCTGCTTCGGCCTGATGAACCATCTGGATCAGGCACTGGAGGCCTTTGAAAAAGCCGTTCAGCTGAACCCCGACGAGATCATGGCCGTTTACAACGCCGGCCTTGTCTGTGCCATCACCAACCGCCTGAAAGAGGGACTGGCCTACCTGGAACAGGCCAGCCGGATCAGCAGAGAGGTCTTTGAAATCGAATTGACCGCCGGAAAACTCAACATCAGGGCAAAACAATTTGACCGGGCCATGGTTCACATCAAAAGGGCCGCAACCCTTAACCCCCATGTGTCTGCCCCGTTCAAAACCCTGGGAGACCTTCACATCGCCCGGGAAAACCCGGCAAAGGCGGAACAGGAGTACAACAGAGCCATCAAAATCAACCCCTGCGATGCAGGTGCTCTGTCCGGGCTGGCCCTGGCCTTTGAACTCCAGGAGAGCAACCCTGACCTGGCCGTCACCTTTGCCAGGGAAAGCGTTGCCCTGGAGCCTGACAACCCTGTTTTCCGTGCCCGCCTGGGCAATCTCTACTCCAAGCAGGGGCGGCATGACCTTGCCGAAAAAGAGCTGGAACAGGCAAGAAACCTGATTCCCCTCCAAAGGATGAAAAATGAAACCGATCATTCTTGAATCTCTTGAACAGAGTATAAAAATAAAGCAACAGTTTATCCATGACAACCTGGATCGCATTGCCAGGGGGGGAGAACTCCTTGAAAAGATTTTCAGCCGGGGCAACAAGCTGTTGATCTTCGGCAACGGCGGCAGTGCCGCCGATGCCCAGCACATTGCCGCCGAATTCATCAACCGATTCCAGATGGAGCGCCCCCCCCTTGCCGCCCTATCCCTGGCCTGTGACACCTCTGTTCTGACCAGTATCGGCAACGACTATTCGTTTGATGATATTTTTGCCAAACAGGTAAAGGCCCTGGGAAAAGAAGGGGACATGGCCCTTGGCATCTCCACCAGCGGGAATTCCCCCAATGTGGTCAAAGCCATGAAAACGGCCGGCCAGATGGGACTTGAAACCATGGGGTTTACCGGGAAAGGGGGCGAACTGAAACAGATCGCTGATACAACATTCTGTGTGGAAACAGCATCAACGGCAAGGATCCAGGAGTGCCATATTCTCCTTGCCCATATTTTATGCGACCTTGCCGAAAGGAGACTCTTCAATGGATAACACAGTCCCCCTGGACCTCTCCGGTATCACCACATACTCGATCAAGGAGAGAAAAAGCAAGGTAGATGTCAATGACTTTGCCGTTCCCTGGCAGCCCAAAGAGTCCTTTGCCGGGTTTCTCAAAAGCCTTCCCTCGATTCTTGCATCTGAGGATCTCATGGCCGTCATCGCCGATATGGCACGGGCGGCAAAAACCCGAAAAGAAATCTGTTTTGCCATGGGGGCCCACGTGATCAAGGTGGGGCTCAATCCAGTGGTGATTGACCTCATGGAGAGAAGGATCATCACCATGCTCTCCATGAACGGGGCCGGCATTATCCACGACCTGGAGGTGGCCATGACGGGGAAAACCTCGGAAGATGTTGCCCAATCCCTTGGAGACGGGGCCTTTGGCATGGCGGAAGAGACCTCCTCCTTTCTGGCCAGGGCAATCAAAAACAGTTCCCGGTCATCCATGGGACTTGGCAGGGCCGTTGGCGAACTGATCAACCGGGAACAGCTTCCCCACAGGGACAAGAGCCTCACAGCGGCCGGGGCAATGCTGAACCTCCCCGTCACGGTCCATGTGGCCATGGGAACGGACATTCTTCACATGCACCCGGATTTTGACCCCGGCGCCTGTGGCGCAGCATCCCATCTGGACTTCAGGCGGTTTGCCGCAAGGATC
>DATFJZ010000449.1:0-2036 GCA_035268945.1 Desulfobacteraceae bacterium
CTGTTCGGCCGCCTCAACGCCTCTGTGCTGGCATCCACCTACTGCTCCTCCTGGATCTTTTCGGCCCTGGATCCTGAAAAGCCCCTGGAGAGCATGGCAAGGGCGTACACCGAGCTGTTCATTGTCAGGGCCGATTCGTACAAGGAGCGGTATATCAAAGAAAAGCTGGCATTTTTCGGCATCGACGGCGTTGTCTTCCATGAAGCCAAGACCTGCCCCAACAATTCCAACTCCCGGTACGGCATGCCCAGAAAAATTGAACAAGCAACCCGGATACCGTGCCTGGTCATCAACGGGGATCTGAATGACCTGCGGCTCTTATCCGACGAACAGACCCGGACCAATGTTGAGGCCTTCATCGAGCAGCTCCAGGAGATTTGAGAGTAATCAGCCGTCAGTAATCAGAAGAAAAATACTGACGGCTGATAGCTGATGGCTTTCTTATAAAAAAAACAGGAGAGGCCCGCAACTCCACCATGGGCCCCGAAAGGAGAACTGTATGGCTGGCTGGCTGAATCTTGGAGAGATGTTAAAGGTCAATGCGAAAAAGTATCCTGACAGAATTGCCTTTTGCGATGCGCAGCGACGCTTCACCTATCCCCAGTGCAACACCAGGGTCAACGGGCTTGCCAATGCCCTGGTTTCCATGGGGCTTGCCAGGGGGGACAGGGTGGCCCTGTTCATGGAAAACAGCATTGAAATGGCCGAATTTTTCCTGGCCGCCGCCAAGACAGGCATGGTGATTGTTCCCATTAATTTCAGGCTGGTGGCAGACGAGATCGAATACATCGTCACCAACTCAGGGGCCAGGGCCATGGTTGTTGACGAGGAGTTTGTTCCTGAGGTGGAAAAGGTAAAGGACAATCTGACAGGGATCGCCGGGGAGCTGTTCATTGTCAACGGAGAGGAACTGCCCGGGTGGATCTCCCTGGACCAGGTCACGACAGGGGCCGATACCTCAGAGCCGGCCTGTGATGTATCACCCGAGGAGATCTGGATTCACATCTACACATCGGGGACCACGGGAAAACCCAAGGGAGTGCTCCGCTCCCACCGGTCCCACATCGCCTTTTACCTGATCAATGCCGTTGATTTCAAGTTCAATGAAAACGATGTCTGCATGAATGTCATGCCCCTCTGTCATATCAATTCCACCTATTACACCTTCACCTTTACCTACCTTGGGGCAAGTGCCTATATCCATCCGGCACGGTCGTTTCAGCCGGAGGAGATCCTCAGCATCATCGAAAAAACGGGGATCACTTTTATATCCCTTATCCCCACCCATTACAATCTCATTTTGAATTCCGGCATTGAAAGGGACCAATACGATGTCAGCTCCATTGAAAAGCTCTTGTGTTCGTCGGCCCCTGTACGAAAGGAGATGAAAAGGGCCATCATGGGCTTTTTCCCCGGCGTGGCCCTTTATGAAGCCTACGGGTCCACCGAGGCGGGCATTGTCACCATCCTGAAACCCGAGGATCAGATGCGAAAGCTTGGCTCCATCGGGTATGAGGTCGTGGGAAGTGATCTGATCAAACTCCTGGACGACGATGGCAGGGAGGTGGCAGAAGGAGAGGTGGGAGAGCTCTACTCCAGAAGCCCCATGCTGTTTGACGGTTATTTTAACCTTCCGGAAAAGACCGCCGAGGCCTTTTCCGGCCGGTGGTTTTCCGCAGGGGACATGGCAGTGGCCGATGAAGACGGCTTTTTTTCCATCGTGGACAGAAAAGACAACATGATCATCACCGGCGGTGAAAATGTCTATCCCAGCGAGGTGGAGGAGGTTGTGGCAGACCATCCATCGGTTTTTGACTGCGCCTGCATCGGCCTTCCCGATGAGAAGTGGGGCGAGAAAATTGTCGTGTTTGCTGTGCCTTCCCCTGCCATGGACAGGGAGGCGCTGGATGTGGAAGCGATCAGGGCCTTCTGTCGAAAACGGCTGGCGGGCTATAAAGTGCCCAAACAGATCGTTGCCATCGCTGCAGAGGAGATGCCGAGAACTGCCACAGGCAAGATCCTCCACCGAAAGCTCC